>JABHYI010000234.1 GCA_018656255.1 Bacteroidota bacterium | reverse complement strand
CCAATAGTGGTAGAAGGTGTATATCCATCATTTGCAGTTTCAAAATCAATGCTAATTGTAGTTTGCCCAAACCCTATTTGAGTAAAACAGACAAGTGCTATGCTAAAAAGAATTGTTTTAAGGTTAATTGAATTTAAGAGTGTTTTGTTAAAATTATTAAATGTCTTCATAGCAGCTTTGTATAGGAAAGTTATGGTGTGATTTTCAACCGATGAAGATAAAAAATTAGAACTAATTAAAGACTAATTGTAGCAAAAAATATTTTATTCGTGATTGTATTATTTCTTAAATCTCTTAGTACAAATAACGCACTGGATATAACAAAAAAAGCCGAAACTTTCGTTTCGGCTTTTGCTTGTACTGAAGACGGGACTTGAACCCGTACGGGCATTACTGCCCACTGGATTTTAAGTCCAGCGTGTCTACCAATTCCACCACTTCAGCATTGGTATAGTATAGAGCGAAAAACGGGATTTGAACCCGCGACCTCCACCTTGGCAAGGTGGCGCTCTACCAGCTGAGCTATTTTCGCAATTCAGAGAAATTAGTAAAAACTAATCTCAAATTTAATGATCATGCTTCAATAGTAAAGCGGGTGCAAATTTAAAATTTTTAGATAAAAATCAACCCTTTTTATTAAAAAATTTCATCTTATTTTTTAGGGGTCTCTCCAGAGGGTGGCTGCAGCATTCTTTTTATTTCGTTTAACTTTAGTAAAGCTTCCACAGGAGTTAGGGTATCTATATCAAGCTCAGTGATTTGGTCTCTTAATTCTTCCAGTAAAGGATCATCCAGATTAAAAAAACTAAGCTGCATTTGCGCATCAGTTAGTTTGGTAACAGTATCACTCAACGCCTCAGAGGAATGCGTTTTCTCTAATCTTTTTAAAATTGTATTGGCCCGGCGTAAACCCCCCTGAGGCATTCCTGCCATTTTTGCCACATGAATTCCAAAAGAATGGTGAGACCCACCCGGGACGAGTTTTCTTAAAAACAACACATCGTCCTTTAGTTCTTTTACAGAGACTGTAAAGTTTTTTATGCGGTCAAAGGTTGTTGCCATCTCATTAATTTCATGGTAATGGGTAGCAAATAAAACCTTAGCCTTGCTTGGATGCTCGTGCAAGTATTCGCTAATAGCCCACGCTATAGATATACCATCATAGGTGCTGGTACCCCGCCCTATTTCATCTAGAAGTATCAAACTACGAGCACTTAGGTTGTTTAGAATACTAGCGGTTTCATTCATCTCTACCATAAAGGTAGATTCTCCCATAGAGATGTTATCACTAGCCCCAACGCGCGTAAATATTTTATCTACCACACCCATGCGCACCTTTGTAGCAGGCACAAAACTCCCCATTTGAGCCAGCAGTACAATTAGAGCGGTTTGTCTTAAAATAGCACTCTTACCACTCATGTTTGGCCCCGTAATCATGATAATTTGTTGGCCTTGTTGGTCTAGAAAAACATCATTACTAATATATGGAGTATCTGGCGGTAATTGCTTTTCTATCACTGGATGGCGCCCCTCTATTATCTCCAAATCTGTGGTGTTGTCAAAAACAGGCCTTGTATAGTTTGACAGTTTTGCTTGCAAGGCAAAACTACAAAGGCAGTCTAGCTCTGCAACGAGCTTAGCATTTTGCTGCACTGAGGCAATGTAGGTAAGCATCCACTCCAGCAGTTCATTAAATATGGTATGCTCTAAGACGGCAATTTTTTCCTCGGCGCCTAAAATTTTTGTCTCGTATTGTTTTAACTCCTCTGTGATGTACCGCTCTGCACTTACAAGTGTTTGCTTGCGGGTCCACTCTGGAGGTACTTTATCTTTGTGGGTGTTACGCACCTCTATATAGTACCCAAATACATTGTTACTGGCAATCTTTAAAGAGCTTATACCGGTGCGCTGGGTTTCTCTAGAGAGCATCTGGTCTAGGTATTGTTTTCCTCCCTGGGCAACGGCTCTTAAATCATCCAGTTCCCCATTAAACCCATGGGCAATAGCATTCCCTTTTATAATATGTACCGGCGCCTGCTCGTCTAGGGTTTGTTTGATTTTAGATCTTAAGTCTTCACACAGCTCTAACTGCTCGCCCAACAAGGCAAGTGATGGGTTATCGCTGTTTTGAGAAAGCTGTTTTATAGGCACAATAGCCTCCAAAGAATTTTTTAATTGCACCACCTCTCGTGGGCTTATTTTTAAGGTAGCCACCTTTGATATCAAACGCTCCAAATCTCCAATGCGTTTTATATTGGTTTGTATTTTGTCTAGCTCCTGGCTGTGCTCTAGCAGGTAACTAACCACTTCATGACGCCTTGTGATAGCCTCCTTATTTTTAAGGGGTAAGGCCATCCACCGCTTTAACATGCGGCCGCCCATAGGTGAGATGGTTTTATCTATAACATCCAAAAGGGTTACCGCGTTTTGTTGGTGGCTGTGATACAGCTCTAAATTGCGTATGGTAAAACGGTCCATCCACACGTACTGATCTTCTGCAATACGCGCTATTTTAGTAATGTGTTTTAGTTTATTATGCTGGGTCTCTGCTAGATAATGCAAGGCGGCCCCACTGGCAATAGTGCCGTGCTCAAGATGATCAACCCCAAAGCCTTTTAAGTTTTTAGTGTCAAAATGTTTGTGCAGTGTCTCTAGGGCGTAGTCTTTGTGAAACACCCAATCCTCTAGATGAAACACGTGAAAATTATCTCCAAAGGTCTCAGAAAATAGCTTTCTTTTTTGTTTACTAAAAATCACCTCGCTAGGGTTAAAGTTTTGTAATAGCTTATCTACATATGCGGCGTTTCCCTCACTACTTAAAAATTCTCCCGTTGAAATATCTAAAAAAGACACTCCTATTTTCTGAGAATTCTTAAAAGCACCTCCCTTGCCAGGGCTAAAGTGAACCGCAGCCAAAAAGTTATTTGAACCAGCCTCTAGTATACCATCATTTAGGGCAACTCCCGGAGTTATAAGCTCTGTAACGCCTCTTTTTACAATAGTTTTGGTTTGTTTTGGGTCTTCTAGTTGGTCACAAATGGCCACTCTGCACCCTGCCATAACAAGTTTTGGCAAATAGGTATTTACAGAATGGTGCGGAAACCCAGCCAAGGGTGTTTGCTCGCCACCATTGTTTCTTGCGGTAAGAGTGATGTTTAAAATTCCTGCAGCCTTTACAGCATCCTGGCCAAAAGTTTCATAAAAGTCTCCCACTCTAAAAAGCAACAACGCATCAGGGTATTTTACCTTGATGGCATTGTATTGTTTCATTAAAGGGGTTACCTTCTTGGCTTTAGACATCTGCATAAGTATTAGTACAAATGTAAAAATAGCTTTTTATACATATTTAGAAAGGCTATAAGCCAAGTAATATTTCTTTGAGAGAAAGCCTCGCATAAAAAAAGTATTTTTGTGACATGAAAAATAGGAAATTAAAAAATAGTGAACTTGGCAGAATAGACGCCCAAAGCTTTAAAGGCTCAGAAAAAACGCCACTCATCATTATTTTGGACAACATACGGAGTCTAAACAATATTGGTTCTGTTTTTAGAACCGCAGATGCTTTTTTAATAGAAAAGATATACCTGTGTGGCATTACGGCAAAACCGCCTCACAAAGACATCCAAAAAACAGCACTTGGGGCTACAGATAGTGTAGCTTGGGAATACGCAGAAAATACCCTTGATGTGATACAAAAATTAAAAAGCCAAGGAGTTTTTATAGCCAGTATAGAACAGGCACAAGAGTCTGTTTCTTTAGAGAATTTTAAAACAAGCCCCAATCAAAAATATGCTATTGTCATGGGCCACGAGGTAAAAGGCGTGCAGCAACAGGTAGTAAGTGAAAGCGATGGGGTAATTGAGATTCCTCAATACGGCACAAAACATTCCTTAAACATTGCTGTGAGTTGCGGGGTGGTTGTTTGGGATTTATTCTGTAAAATAAAAGCCTAAGACATCCCTAATTAAGCGAAAATTTGATCTAAAAGTAGCAGGTAATCACTTCTGTTTTTTACAAAATCTAGACCAGAGATATCAATTATTTTAATG
>JABHYI010000231.1 GCA_018656255.1 Bacteroidota bacterium | reverse complement strand
TAAATTTTGATCATCCTAACTCTATTGATTTTGATTTGCTATTACAGCATTTAAAAGCCTTGCGTGATGGAGCCTCTTTTGAGCAACCCGTATATTCTTTTGTAGAGCACAACCGCACGGGTGAGACAATTACAACACATCCAAAAAAAGTAGTGATTGTAGAGGGTATTTTAATACTTACACAACCTGAGATAAGAGCCATGTTTGATGTAAATGTTTATGTACACGCAGACAGCGATGAGCGCTTGATACGCAGGTTAAAAAGAGATATTTCTGAACGCGGAAGAAATATTGACGAGGTCCTTACCAGATACCAAACCACTCTTAAACCAATGCATCAAGAGTTTATAGAACCTACCAAAGAATTTGCAGACATCATTATACCAACCAACAAGTACAATACGGTTGCTGTTGATTTGATTAGAACTATTATTTCAGAAAGATTATAGCATATGGTCAAAGTTTCAGAAATAAAAAAAACAAAGTGGTATCTATGGCTGGGCAATAAATATGTAATTTTCATATTGCTGTTTTTAACTTGGATGTTTTTTTTTGATGCTAATAATTATTTTTTTCACAAAGAATTAAGTGATGATATCAAGGCCTTAGAAGAAAGTAAGGAGTTTTATAAAAAAGAAATAAAAAAAGATAGAGCTTTTATTGATAAAATGAAAGATAGCTCAGAGATGGAACGCTTTGCTAGAGAGAAATACTACCTCAAAAAAGAGAACGAAGATATTTACATCATAGAACATCAAGACTCTGTAGAGTAAGGGTTTGGTTTTATGACAATACGCACTAATGAAAAAACATTTGTTGACAGATTTTGATCCGGTTTCCGCAAAAGCATGGAAGCAAAAAATACAGGTAGACCTTAAAGGTGCAGAGTATAACCAAACCCTAATAAGCAAAACATTAGAAGGGATACATATTAAACCTTTTTACCACAATGATGATGGTATTGCTGCCAAGGAGATTCCTGGAACCCCATCTGGCTGGAACATCACACAAGGAGTTTTTATTGATGATGTTAAAATTGCAAATAACATAGCTATAGAAGCACTAGAAAAAGGAGCAGAAGCGATTATTTTTACGGCAGAAAAACCCTTTAAAATCCCTAGTGTTTTTAAAGACTTCCCTTTTTCCAAAGCAACTATATATTTCGATTTCTCGTTTTTGGATATAGATTTTGTTAAAGAACTTTCTTTATATCTCACTAAATACAAGGCTGAATTTTATCTCAATATAGATCCCGTTGGGAAACTTTCAAAAGAAGGAAATTGGTTTAAAAGTCAAAAAGAAGATTTTAAGGCACTTCAAAGCCTTTCACAGACAGCAAATACTATTTCTGTAGATACAACAAACTATCAAAATGCAGGGGCCAACATGGTGCAGCAATTGGCTTATGCCCTTGCCCATGCCAATGAGTATTTAAATCATCAAACTACAAATAGTATTACTTTTAAAATAGCAACTGGCACGCACTACTTTTTTGAAATAGCAAAAATACGCGCGTTAAGAATTCTATACGCTAGTTTAGCCAAAGAGTACAACTGCTCACAAACATGCCATGTGATAGCTCAGCCCTCAAGACGAAACAAAACAGTGTATGATTACAATATAAATATGCTGCGAAGCACCACAGAGGCTATGTCTAGTGTGCTTGGAGGTGCAGATGCGGTTTGCAACATGCCTTATGATGTATTATACCATAAAAGTAATGAATTTGGAGAACGTATTTCTCGAAACCAATTATTGATATTAAAGGCAGAAAGCTATTTTGATGTGGTAAGCAATCCTGCAGATGGAGCTTACTACATAGAGAGTGTGACCCAAGAATTGGCCTCAAAAGCATTGGAACTTTTTAAACAAATTGAAGATGGTGGCGGTTTTATAAAACTACTACTACAGGGAGACATCCAGAAAAAAATTAAAGAAAGTGCAAGCAAACAGCAAGCCCTTTTTGACAATGGCAGTATTACTTTACTTGGCACAAACAAACATCCAAACCCAATGGACCTTATGAAAGAAAACTTAGAACTGTTTCCTTTCTTGAAGAGTAATCCTAGAAAAACATTGATTCAACCCATTATAGCAAAACGTTTGGCAGAAGCTATAGAACAACAACGACTAGCTCATGAGTAGAAAAGATATATCAAACATATCCCTTTACAATGACAAGCAAAGCCTAGAGGGTACTCACAACAAAACCACCTTTAAAACGGCAGAGGGTATTGCTATTAAAAATCGTTACAGCAAACAAGATGTAACTACTTTAAAACACCTAGACTTTGGCGCAGGTATTGCGCCAAATCTTAGAGGACCCTATTCTACCATGTATGTAAGAAGACCCTGGACTATTAGGCAATATGCTGGCTTCTCTACCGCCGAGGATAGCAATGCATTTTATAGACGTAATCTAGCCGCTGGTCAAAAAGGGCTTTCTGTTGCCTTTGATTTGGCCACACATAGAGGCTATGATAGTGATCATGAGCGTGTTGTTGGAGATGTCGGTAAGGCTGGAGTTGCCATAGATAGCGTTGAGGATATGAAAATTTTGTTTGATCAAATTCCTTTAGACAAAATGAGCGTATCTATGACCATGAATGGAGCAGTGCTTCCTATTATGGCATTTTACATTGTAGCTGCTCAAGAACAAGGTGTTGCGTTAAAAGATCTTGCAGGCACCATTCAGAACGATATTTTAAAGGAGTTTATGGTACGTAACACCTACATCTATCCTCCTACACCATCCATG
>JABHYI010000094.1 GCA_018656255.1 Bacteroidota bacterium | reverse complement strand
GACGCACAGCTCTTCGTTTTATAAAAGGCTCTGCTACTTCATTAATTTTAATAGCGCTTTGCAGTCTAGTTGGAATGCCTTGGTCTTCAAGGGCTCCTTGCAATGCAAGACCGTTAATTACAGTAGCAAGCATGCCCATATGATCTCCCTGTACGCGGTCCATGCCTTTACTGGCTCCTGCAACACCTCTAAAAATGTTTCCTCCTCCAATTACAATAGCAACTTGAACCCCTGTGGCTATAATTGCTTTTATATCTTGGGCATATTCTTTTAGTCTTTCTGGATCAATACCATACTGAAGGTTACCCATTAAGGCTTCTCCTGAGAGTTTAAGAAGGATTCTTTTGTAGTGCATAGTGGTGTTTTAGTAGTTGCAAAAATAGTGAATTTATAAAAGATGTTTCTAACTAAGCATGTAAAAAAGAAAAATCCGTTTTCAACCACTATGGTTGAAAACGGATTTTATAAGTATATAGGTCCTTGACTTACGCCAAAGTAACTCTCTTAAACCCTACTACAGTAGCATCTCCTTTACTGGCTACGTACTGTGCATCATTTTTCTTTTCATCCATAATGAAGTTTTGATCTAACAAACATTTCTCTTGGTCTAGAGAAGTATTATCAGAAATAAAACGCTCCATTTTTCCAGGAAGAATTCTATCCCAGATTTGTTCTGGCTTTCCTTCTGCTTTTAATTCTGCTTTTGCAGCCTCTTCAGCAGCACTTAAAGCTTCTGTTGTTAATTGAGACATTGAGATGTATTGAGGAATGTTTTTAAGGGTTTTCCCTAAACGTCCTAGCTCAATATTATCTTTTTCAATAACAGCAATTCTTGCTTCTGTTTCATTTGCAACAAACTCAGGAGTAAAATCTTTGTATGATAATGTAGTGGCTCCCATAGAAGCAACTTGCATTGAAACACTTTTACTAACCTCTGCAGCGCTGTCACTATCTTTAGATAAACCAACAAGTGCGCCAATTTTCTTTCCGTGGATATAGGTGCCAACAAAAGGTGCTTCTAGTATTTCAAAACCACCTATTTCTAGTTTTTCACCGATAACACCTGTTTGCTCAATTAATTTCTCAGCAACAGTCATCTCTGTGTTAAAAGCTGCGGCTAAGAATGCCTCTTTTGAGTCATAATTAATTGCAATTGCAGCCATTTCTCTGGCCATTGCAGAGTATGAATCATTGTTTGCAACAAAATCTGTCTCACAGTTTAAAGACACAACAACACCTCTTGTTTTTGCATCATTAATTTGAGAAACAACAGCCCCTTCACTAGAGTCACGGTCTGCTCTTTTTTCTGCAATTTTCTGTCCTTTTTTTCTTAGGATACCAATAGCATCATCAATGTTTCCTTCTGCTTCAACAAGGGCTTTTTTACAGTCCATCATTCCAGCTCCGGTTTTCTTTCTTAATTCGTTTACTTGTGCGGCGGTTATTTTTACCATCGTATTGTTTTTTTATTATTTCCGAATGTCGGAAATTTTATTATTGTATTTGTGAACTTAAAAAGTCGCTTAATAGAATTTCTAGAAGAAAAAAAATTAAACGACTCTATATCTTAACTGAATCGATACCTACTCTTCTTCTTTAGTAGCTTCCTCTTCCTTTACTTCTTTCTTTACAGCCTTTTTAGCTGGTGCTGCTTCTTTTGGAGCTGCTGTTTCTTTTACAGGAGCCGCTTCTTCAGTTTCTTTAGTTTCAGCAGCGGCTTGTTTTTCAGCTTTTGCTTTTTCAGCACTTTCTTTTCCAGCTTTACGTTCTGATAAGCCTTCCTTTACAGCATCTGCAACAGCGGTCATGATCTTGTCTATAGACTTAGAAGCATCATCATTTGAAGGGATAATGTAATCGATCACTCTTGGATCACAGTTTGTGTCAACCATGGCAAAAATTGGAATATTTAATTTTATCGCCTCTGCTACTGCAATGTGCTCACGTGTTGTGTCAACAACAAATAAAGCTGCAGGCAAACGACTCATTTCTCCAATCGAACCTAAGTTTTTTTCTAGTTTAGCACGTAAACGGTCTACTTGTAGACGCTCTTTTTTGGAAAGTGTCATGAAGGTTCCGTCTTGCTTCATTCTATCAATAGTAGCCATCTTCTTAACAGCTTTTCTGATAGTTACAAAGTTTGTTAACATTCCGCCAGGCCATCTTTCTGTGATGTAAGGCATGTTTACAGATTTTGCTTTTTCAGCAACAATATCTTTTGCTTGTTTTTTGGTAGCTACAAAAAGTATTTTTCTACCAGAGGATGCTATTTTCTTTAAAGCTTCTCCAGCTTCCTGAATTTTCGCAGCAGTTTTGTATAGATTGATGATATGAATCCCATTACGCTCCATGTAGATGTAAGGAGCCATGTTTGGATTCCATTTTCTTGTTAGGTGTCCAAAGTGTACACCTGCATTTAGAAGTTCTTTAACTTCTGTGTTGTTGTCTTTTGCCATTTTGTTTTTAGTTTACGTTCTGTGTGTTTAGATGTCAATTGCTTTTAATATACCTTTTGGTTAATGCCATAGGGTATGAAGTAATTTAGATACTAAACTAATTGTCCCACCCGGCAGAGCGGGACTAACAGCTTATTAATATAATTGTATTTCTATGAACTTGTATGAAGTAAGAAAAACTCTTCTCCAAAATACCCAATAAATTGGGTGTAAAAATTAACGTTTCGAGAATTGGAATTTTTTACGGGCTTTTTTCTGTCCGAATTTCTTTCTCTCTACCATTCTTGGATCTCTAGTTAAAAGACCTTCTGGCTTTAAGATTCCTCTATTCTCATCATTTAGTGTGCACATTGCACGAGATATAGCCAAACGAATTGCTTCTGCTTGTCCTGTGATACCACCACCAAAAACATTAACTTTGATGTCAAACGTTTTCTCGTTGTCTGTCATCATAAGTGGCTGCATTACTTTGTATCGTAATGTTGGGGTTGTAAAATAGTTATCAAACTCACGTTTGTTGATTGTGATGTTTCCTTTCCCTTGAGATAAGTAAACACGCGCAACAGCGGTTTTTCTTCTTCCAATTTTGTGTATAGTTTCCATTACTTTGTTGCGGTATTAATTTTAATAGCTCTTGGTTTTTGTGCTTCTTGACCGTGGTTTGCATCTGCATACACTTTCAAGTTTCTAAAAAGTACTGATCCTAACTTGTTTTTAGGTAGCATTCCTTTAACCGCCTTCTCAACAACGCGTGCTGGATTCTTGTCTTTCAATTCTGTGGCAGTAAGACTTTTTTGTCCACCTGGGTAACCAGTGTGACGTATGTAAGACTTTTCTGCCCACTTGTTTCCTGTTAATTGGACGTTGCTTGCGTTTATGATAATCACATTATCTCCACAATCTACATGAGGTGTAAAGCTTGGCTTGTGTTTACCGCGAAGTAATTTTGCAACTTCACTCGCAAGACGACCTAGTGTGTGCCCGTCCGCATCTACTATTAACCACTCTTTTGTTACAGTGGCTTTATTAGCAGATACTGTTTTGTAACTTAATGTATCCATTATAGTTCTTTGTCTAATTATTAATAAATTATTTCTGTCCCGTATTATCGGACGGCAAAAATACTGTTATTTATTTGAATAACAAATAGTAAAAGATAGATTTTTCGTGTAATTTCTTGAAATAGTATTACTGTGATAAACTCTTTAACAGCAAGACAATACTAATTTATTGCCCCAGTATAAAAAATTGAGTGATAAACCAATATTACTGCAGAGATTTATAGCCGAAATATTACTGTGTTTTTAACACTTTAAAAGTTTCGTTATTAACACGCACATAGAAGATGTTTCCTGCCAGCGAGGAAAGATTAATTTGTTTTAAATTTCCTTTGAGTTCTCCAGAGAGCATTAACTGCCCTAGAGTAGAGTATACCGTATAGCGCACATCTTGTTGTGTTGAAATGTTTATGATGTCTCTTGTTGGATTAGGGTACAAAATTGTTTGACTTACATTCTCTTGTGTATCTAAAACTTCACACTCAAAACTACTTTCTGTGTTTGACGCCTCTTGAGGATTGTCTAACAAATCTTCTGTCAGTAAAGAGCAATAGCAATCGTTTTGATCTACATACAATTTAAACCATGATAATGCAATTTTACCAACACTTGAGTTACCTCCCTCTGGTGTATTTGCCACAGAATGATTGCCGTTTTCTATTTCAAATAAAAGCTTGTTTGTGCTCTCAGGGGTATTATCATAATGAATGTTGGCATGAATCCCTGGAGGCGCTACAGCATCATTTTGTCCACTAAAAATTACCACAGCACTGTCGTGGTCTAGATCTGGATTGGGAAGCCAAGGGCATAGCGCCACGACTCCCTTAATACTATTGTCTAAAACAGCAGCACGTTGTGCGCCTCCGCCTCCCATAGACCAGCCGCTAACGGCAAATTTATCTTCATCTATAGCCCCAAGAAGTGGTGAGGCATTTCTAGTGTTTTCTTCTCGTAGTGTTTCTAGGGCATCCAATAAGGCTTCTGCTCTGGCTTCTGGAAAATCATAAATAGAATTAGTTCCAATAATAATAGTAACAATACCATGAGAGGCATAAAATGGCCCCCAGGCCTCTACACTCTCTGGCGAGGCGGTAAAACCTGGAACAATAGCGATACTAGCATAGGGTGGTGTGCCGTTTGTAGGATAATAAACTGTGGCACCAAAATAGTCCGGGCCATTACGAAGTCCATCTGCCTCTGTTAGTGTGGCAACATCATAAACACCTGGGTTGCTTAGGCTCTCAATGGTGATCTCCTCGCACTGAGAATGTACCATTGTACTGGATAGCAATACAGCCAATAAAACAACTGCTTTTGTATATAGTTCTCTCATCTTATTTTAGTATAATATTTTTAACAACGTATTTTTTAATGTGCCTGTAGCCAATTCTCACCCTCTCCTAGTTCAACATCAAGAGGCACCGCGAGTGTGTAAGCATTTTCCATTTCAGTTTTAATGAGTGTTTTCATTTCAGATAGTTCTGGCTTGTACACATCAAAAACCAGTTCATCATGAACCTGCAAGAGCATCTTGGTTTTATAGCCACCTTTTTCTAATTTTTCATGAATGTTTATCATGGCAATTTTAATAATATCTGCCGCGCTTCCTTGTATAGGAGCATTGACGGCATTACGCTCTGCTCCGCCACGCACTATGGCGTTGGAACCGTTAATGTCTTTTAAATATCTGCGACGGCCTAAAACTGTTTGTACATAGCCATTGTCTCTTGCAAAATCTACCAATTCGCTCATGTAATTACGCAATTTCGGGTAGGTGCTATAGTAGGTGTCAATGAGTTCCTTTGCCTCACCTCTTGAAAGATCTGTTTGGTTGCTTAGTCCAAAGGCAGAAACGCCGTAGATAATACCAAAGTTTACAGTTTTAGCATTACTTCGTTGCTCTCGGGTTACCTGCTGTAAGGGTACATTAAATACCTTAGCCGCTGTAGAGGAGTGAATATCTAGCCCATCTTTAAAGGCCTGCATCATGGTTTGTTCTTCACTTAATGCGGCAATGATTCGAAGCTCAATTTGAGAATAATCTGCAGCCACCAATACATACTCCTGGTTTCTTGGAACAAAGGCTTTTCTTACCTGTCTCCCTCGCTGGGTACGTATTGGGATATTTTGCAGGTTAGGGTTATTGCTACTAAGGCGCCCTGTTGCCGCAACTGTTTGCATATAGTCTGTATGGACTCTTCCCGTGGCCTGTTCTATTTGTAGTGGCAAGGCATCTACATAGGTCGATTTTAGCTTGGCTAGCCCACGGTATTCAAGTACATCTGCAATAATTGGATGCTCTTTTGCAAGGTATGAAAGCACGTCTTCTGC
The DNA here is from genome assembly GCA_018656255.1 of Bacteroidota bacterium. Taxonomy (GTDB): domain Bacteria; phylum Bacteroidota; class Bacteroidia; order Flavobacteriales; family Flavobacteriaceae; genus Patiriisocius. The sequence continues at coordinate 832 of JABHYI010000094.1, read as the reverse complement.
GGTAGAGTATTGCCCTGTTTTTGTTTTTTTAGGCTTGGCAACAAGTTTCATTTTACCGAAAAGAATTTCTCCCAATTGCTTTGGAGATGCAATGTTAAATTCTTCTCCAGCCTCTTTGTAAATGTTGGCCTCTAGGGTAAGAATGTCATGGTCTAAATCTCCAGAGAGTGACTGTAAAAATTCCTTATCTAGATTGATGCCCTCTGCTTCCATAGCCGCAAGAACTCTTAAAAGTGGCACCTCAATGTCGTCAAATAATTTTTGAAGATCATTGTCTTTAAGCTCTTTGGCGAAGTGCTCTTTGAGCTGAAATGTAATATCTGCATCTTCTACCGCATATTGTGTTTGCTGGTCTATAGGCACATCGCGCATCGATTTTTGGTTTTTCCCTTTTTTACCAATGAGCTCTGTAATAGATACGGGCGTATAGTTTAAATACGTTTCTGCCAATATATCCATGTTGTGTCTCATATCTGGATTGATCAGGTAATGTGCAAGCATGGTGTCAAATAATTTTCCGTGTACCGAAATATTATATTTACGTAAAACCTTAATGTCGTATTTTAAATTTTGCCCAACCTTTTCAATTTCTGTAGCTTCAAAAAAGGGACGTAATTGTTCTATAATTTGCTGGCTATCGTCTCTGTCTTCAGGAAAAGGAAGGTAGAATCCTTTGCCTTTTTCCCAAGAAAAAGCAATTCCAACAAGCGCTGCGGTAAGCGGGTTTAGCCCTGTTGTTTCTGTGTCAAAACAAACGCTACTCTGTTTCATTAGATTTTCGATAAACAAGCGTGTTCCCATACCAGGTTGTACGGTTTGATAAAAATGCTCT
>JABHYI010000113.1 GCA_018656255.1 Bacteroidota bacterium | reverse complement strand
TCAATCTGGTGTTTTGGTACAGATAAAACAGCACCACGAGCTATCTCGGAGACAAAAGCTCCTGTGTATAGTATGAGGGATCCAATCACAGCAAATAAGTCTCCTATAATTAAACCTAGTTGTGGTAACATATAGTAAGCTAAAAACATCCAAACTAGAACCGGAATCCCTCGTATTAAAAATACATATACATTGATAAATTTTGCAATTAACCCCCCTATAGATGCATTAGCTACCCCTAGAATTAAACCAAAGATTGTTCCAAAACCTACACCTGCCAAAGCGAGCCATACAGTCTGAACAGCTCCTTTCATAAAGTAAGGAAGATTTGAAAAAAAAACATCAAGCATATATTACTGTCTTTCCCTTAAGTAAATTTCGATAAATCTTAGAATTAAACCGAAAGTTGTTGTAAGTATAAGGTAGAGCAATGCAATAAAAAGGAATACTTCGAAGGAAGCTCCGCTTCGCTCAATTACCATCTTACCACTAAGTGTAAGTTCAATTATACCAATTGCAGAAACTAACGATGTGTCTTTTATTAAGATCACGAGTTGATTACCAATTGGAGGTACAACCTTCAAAAAGGCCTGTGGTAATATTACATTGTATTTAGCCTTTCTTTTTGTCATGCCAAGTGCTAAAGCTCCCTCCCATTGTTGTTTAGAAACTGCCTCAATACCTGATCTGATAATTTCACACAAAAAAGCACCATGTTGAGAGGCTATAGCAATCACACCACATATAAAAGCAGATAGAGGAAGACCAATTAAAGGTAAACCAAAATAAGCCAAATATATTTGCAATAGAAGAGGTGTATTTCGAATAAACTCTACATAAGCCATTAACGGCCAAACAATGGGCTTAATACCCGACATACGAGGACCTACTAGTAACAGAGCCCATGTTACAGCTCCAATCATAGAGGAAGCAGAGATAGCTATAGTAAGTTGAAAACCAGTCCAGAAGCGAGGTAATTGAGACTGAATAAAACTTAGACCAAAATAATCAATCAATTCCATGATATTAGGGGAGCCTATGTGAGGATAATTTTAAAAACTAATTAAGGATAATTAATTTAGACATCACCCAAACTCATGGGTTAGAACAAAATTTAACGTACAGATTTCCTCAAATATGCTTAAAAAGATGCTCGTTGTAAAAATCTGAGTGAGCACAATATTCTTTTGTGCTCACCTTTAAAACTAATCTAATAAGAATAAAGTTTCTACTTAGCTTCTTTCGCCCTTAGTTGTTCCTCTATCCAGAATTTTGTATGCGGGGGGCGTACTTTAAACCATTTTTTGTATATTTCAGCATACTCTGGATATAGCGAACCGTTCCTAAGTTCGTTTACATATGTATCTAGAACTAACCACCATGTAAAATCACCAAGCTTGGTAAAAACAGCATTGTTTGTGGGGGGCGTAATCCAGTCTTCTGTAACTAGTACGTCATCATGCTGACTAGCATACCAACGAGCAATAGGTTCATCTAGCTGGGCTGCATTTGCTCGCCCTGTGCGGACAGCATTGAATTGTGCTGCTGTCGAGTCAAATACTATCAGTTTTGCTTTTGGGAATAGCCGTTTAGCACGATCTTCTTGTGCAGGAACTGTAAGATTTGCAACTATAAAATTGCTTTTATTTGCATCAGCTATTTTATTAATTCCAGACCCTTTTTTAGATACTAGAACAATACCAGAATCTACGTAGCTACGTGTAAAGGCAACTTTTGTTGGCCTCTGGCTATGAACTGTTGTAATCTGGATACCAAAATCAATTTTACCACTATTTGCATTAGCCCAACGAGCTGCAAAACCTTGTTTTAAAAATTCGATATGTCCATCTTCACCGAATAATTTATTTGCAATAAGCTTTGCAATATCAATGTCAAATCCAACAAGTTCACCTTGATCACTTATAAATCCAAAAGGCGGTGATTCACTTGTTACACCGACAATAACTTTACCTCTTTTAAGCACAGTATCGAGAGTTGATTCTCCAGCAAAAGAGACTGGTACTATGGCTAGTAAAATTACAGATAAAAGTGTAACGCTTAAATAATTCAATTTTTTCATATATACCTCATTTAATTAAGATTAAGTTTATGATTA
>JABHYI010000105.1 GCA_018656255.1 Bacteroidota bacterium | reverse complement strand
CAGAATATTTTGTATCAAAGCGAGAACAGCAGCAGAATTTCTGGATGTTACAAACCATAGAAAACAGTCTAAAGAGTGATTTTTACAACAATCCCAAAATTAAAATAGCATTACAAGAACAACTAAAGAAAATAGCAAACTCAAATACAAGTCCTTTTCAAGCAGCTGCATATCTACTGTCTCTACATAAATAAATTAGGTCTTTTGTTTTTTCTTTTTTGCGGCAGGAAATAATACATTATTTAAAATTAACCTATATCCTGGAGAATTGGGATGCAAGGCCAATTCTGTTTTTGGGTCTCCTACTCTATGTTGGTAGTCTTCAGGATCATGACCGCCATAAAAGGTGAAAAATCCTTTTCCTTTAATTCCATGAATATACCGAGCCTCACCACTTGAACTGTGAGCTCCCATCACCAAAACGTTTGATTTAATATGCTCTGGCATATAGCTTGTTGTTTGCCCCATAAAACCTTTTACTAGTGTGGTGTGGTTTTGAACAAGCATGGTAGGAATTGGATCCCACTTGGCAGAGTAATCCATCAATGAAAAGTAATCTGTTTGTTTTGAAATCTTACGTTTTGAGGTCATGTCTATAGAAGAAAACTCATACACCATTGGGCTTCTTTCTAAAATATAATCTTTAAAAGCAAATGTTTGTTTAAAATCTATCTTGCTTTGATAATTAGCAGCACTGGCATCACCATCAAACATCGGCTCGCAGATATCTACATCCTTTGCAGAAAGCGCAATATCAAAACTATCTGTGGCGCTGCACATGGCAAACATAAAACCACCTCCTACAACATAATCTCTAATTTTTAAAGCAACATCTCTTTTTTGCTGAGATACTTTAGCATACCCCAAAGTGGCCGCCAAAGCCTCAGATTTATTTTTTTCTGCAATATACCATGGTGCAGATCTGTAGGCTCTATAAAACTTCCCGTACTGTCCTGTAAAATCTTCATGGTGAAGGTGCAACCAATCATAGAGAAGCAACTCATCCCTTAAAACCTCTTGATCGTAAATAGTAGTGTAGGGTATTTCGGCATAGGTTAGTACCATAGTAACAGCATCATCCCAGGGCTGATTTCCTTTTGGAGAATATACCGCAATTTTAGGTGCTTTTTCTAATACTACAGCTTCCATATTTTGAGAAGGACTGCTTATTTCTTTTAATATCTGAGCGGTTTTAGCATCACTGATAACCTCGAAAGAAACGCCACGAATTTGACATTCTTTGCGTATCTGATCACTATCTGGCATTAAAAAAGAACCACCTCTATAATTGAGAAGCCATTTTGTTTTCACATTTCTTTCTAGTACCCAATAGGTAATACCATAGGCTTTTAAATGTTCTTTTTGAGTGGCCTCATCCATGGGGATGAGAATATAAGAGCCGTAGCTCTGAAGGCTAAAAAGGCAAATAAATAAAAAGGTGAATAACTTAGTCATGCTGTAAATATAAGGACAAAATCTAAGCGAAAGATTTGTAGGGAAAAAAGAATTTAATTTACTTTGACAAGAAGCCAAAACGCTTTGCCTGCAAAAAATAGTGATAACTTTATGTTGTCATTATTTACTTGTTAGTTTATAACAATACTAAAAAAATATTATGTCAAATACTTATTCTAAACTCCTTTTAATGTTGGTATTAATTTTTCCATTATTAGGGATTAGTCAAACCACAACTACTAACGAAAGCAGTTTTCCAGATAAAATATTAAGTGTCAAGATTATAGGACGTGATGATCCATGGGTTGGTGTCACGTATGAGAAATTAGTGAGTGAACACCTAGGTCTTGAGGGGCAAATTGGGTTATTTGGCGCCTCAGTTGGTGTTAAATATTATTTTCTAGTCCCTAAAATTAAGTCAGTTAATTTCTCTATTGGAACATCACCAGGTTACGGGATTTCGGGAGTTAGAGCTTATTTCCCTATAGCAGTCAATTTTTGGTCACAAAGAAACTACAGATATAGCTTTGATATAGGACCAAATATTAGCCTTGGAAATGAAGACACTAACGTGTCATTTTCTTTTAAAATTGGCAAAGGATTTTAACATTTAAAATTATCGTGTCTAGGTTTTAATAAGGAAGGTCGTCATTAGAGTTTGTTCCAAAGGCATCCTCGGCAGAAGGAAAATTAGGAGTTGTAAAGGTATCATCATTTGCAGCATTATTCATGCTTGATGCTATTTCGTTTGAGAAAGGAAAGGTGTCTAAGTTTTCAAACTTACCTAAATTACCAACAAATTTAAGACGTATTTCATCCAAACCTCCATTACGGTGCTTTGCTACAATAAACTCTCCTTGACCAGCAGTTGGGGTGTGCTCATCGTCATCCCACTCATCAATTTTATAGTATTCTGGGCGGTAAATAAACGATACAATATCTGCATCTTGCTCGATGGCTCCAGATTCACGAAGGTCACTCAATAAAGGTCTTTTAGATCCTCCACGAGTCTCTACAGCACGCGATAGTTGAGATAGTGCAATAACAGGAACATTTAATTCTTTTGCTAATGCTTTCAAGTTTCTAGATATGGTAGATATTTCTTGTTCACGATTTCCACCATTTTTTCCTCCTCCAGCTGTCATTAACTGCAAATAATCAATCATAATCATTTTAACTCCTTGCTGAGAGGCAAGACGTCTTGCCTTTGCACGCAAATCAAAAATAGAAAGAGAAGGGGTGTCATCAATATACAGTGGCGCCTTTTCAAGGCCTTTCACTTTTACATTTAACTGCTCCCATTCGTGTTTTTCTAGATTTCCAGTTCTTAATTTTTCTGAAGATAGACCCGTTTCACTAGATATAAGTCTGGTAATTAACTGTACCGAAGACATCTCACAAGAGAAAAATGCAACAGGAATGTTATGATCTACAGCCATGTTACGAGCCATAGATAACGTCAAGGCCGTTTTACCCATACCAGGACGGGCTGCAATAATAATTAAATCACTAGGTTGCCATCCAGAGGTTAACTTATCTAACTCTGTAAAACCAGAAGGAATACCAGACAAACCCTCTTTATTGGCTATTTCTTCAATCTTCTTTTTGGCCTGAATCACTAAATCTTGAGCCGTTTCACTAGAACGTTTGATGTTACCTTGTGTTATGTCGTATAATTTACTCTCTGCCGAATCTAAGAGATCAAAAACATCTGTAGTTACATCATAAGAATCTTCAATAATTTCATTAGAAATTTTAATCAAACTTCGCTGTATATATTTTTGTAGAATGATACGGGCATGAAACTCAATATGGGCCGAGGAAGATACTTTTTGAGTGAGTTGTATTAAATAAAATTCTCCTCCAGCAAGTTCAAGCTTTTGCATCTTCTTTAACTGCTGTGAAACGGTTAATAAGTCTACAGGCTGGCTTTCCACAAACAGTGTATTAATAGCCTCAAAGATGTGTTGATGTGCCTCTTTATAAAAAACATCTGGATTTAAAATATCTATAACCTCATCAACTCCTTTTTTGTCAATCATCATAGCCCCTAGCACAACCTCTTCTAAATCAGTAGCTTGTGGGGGTATCTTACCTTTCTCTAAGTTTATTACTTGAGCAGGACGCTTTTGATAAGGGGAGCTAGGTTGCAGTTTTTCCATAGAACGAATGTAAAGAAATTGTTATGATGACTAGGGTTATTTTGGCGTGCTTCTGTTAACCACTCATTAACAATTTAATTGTTGAAAACTCTGAAATATTGTTAATAAGCATAAAAAAAATCTGAGACAGGGGCCTCAGATTTTAAAATGTATTGCTACCACTAGCTTTATTGATTGTAGACTCCCATCTGAGAATATTTATCCATACGTTGGGCGACCAAATCTTTTGGTGATAAGTCTTTTAATTGATTGTATTCTTTGGTAATTACATTTGCCACAGTGGTAAATGTTTTTGCTCTGTTTGCATGAGCACCTCCAAGCGGTTCTTTTACAATAACATCAATGAGTTTTTGCTTTTTCATATCTGTAGCGGTAAGCTTCAAGGCCTCTGCGGCTTGTTCTTTAAACTCCCAACTACGCCATAATATAGAAGAGCAACTCTCTGGAGAAATCACAGAGTACCATGTGTTTTCTAACATCAGTACGCGGTCTCCAACGCCTATTCCTAGGGCTCCACCACTAGCACCCTCCCCTATAATAAGCACAATGATAGGCACCTTAAGACGTGTCATTTCTAGGATATTTCTTGCAATTGCCTCTCCCTGTCCACGCTCTTCTGCTTCCAGTCCTGGATAGGCGCCCGGAGTATCAATGAGACATACTACAGGAACTTTAAATTTCTCAGCAGATTTCATTAAACGTAAGGCCTTTCTGTAACCTTCTGGATTGGCCATACCAAAGTTTCTATATTGGCGTGTTTTGGTGTTATATCCCTTTTGCTGTCCAATAAACATATAACTCTGATCTCCAATCTTACCTAGACCACCCACCATTGCTTTATCATCTTTAAAACTTCGGTCTCCATGCAACTCAACGAAACTCTCTCCGCAGATTGCATTTATATAGTCCATGGTGTAAGGTCTATTGGGGTGACGTGACAATTGTACACGTTGCCAAGGAGTTATATTTTTATATATTTCTTTTTTAGTTTCTTCTAATTTCAGTTCAATTTGCTCGCAGGTATTTGTAACATCTACATCATTGTCCTCACCAATTTGGCAGGCCTTTTCATACTGCTCTTGCAAGTCTTTAATAGGTAATTCAAAATCTAGGTATTCCATAATGGTTTTTCAATAGGTTGCATTACTAGTTTTTACAAAGATAAAATTTTGTTTTGAGCTATGTATTGAACTGCTTTAATTTTTTGATTTCTTTTTGATCCTGTTTTTAATAATTCCGTTTGCAACAACCGTTAAAATAATAATTGCAGCACCGTAATAAAACTGTGGTCCCATATTCTCTGACTCTCCCAAAATAATAAGCGCCAACACAATACCATATACCGGTTCTAGGTTAATGGTTAGCATCACCGTGTATGGACTAATCCATTTCATGACATGCACAGAGGCAATAAACGCATAGGCCGTACATGCTGAGGCAAGAATGAACAAATATCCCCAATCTAAGGGGGATAACGTAAAAAATGAAGCGTCAAAACTCCCACTAAAAAACAAGTATAAAGAAATACAACAGACTCCAAAAAAGAGCTCATAAAAAGAAATAGCACTTGCATTATACCTCACGGCCAACTTTCCATTAATTACAGAGAAAAGCGCTCCCAAAAATGACGATATAAGAGCCAATACAATACCCCAAGAGTAATCTCCTTCTACCTGAAAAATAACGTACAAACCCAACACTACAATAAGGCCAAAAACAACTTCATACCAAATAATTTTTCTTTTGTAAAAAATAGGCTCTAAAAAAGCAGTAAAAAAAGAACCTGTAGACATAATGGCTAGTGTTATAGAAACATTGGCGGTTTTAATAGCTCCAAAAAAAGCAAGCCAATGCATGGCTATAACTGCCCCTGCAATAAAAAAAACCAGCATGGTTTTTTTACTAAATGTAAGAGGTATTTTCTTGTACCCTACCCAGGCCAATATAAGCAAAGAGGCAATACTCATCCTAAACCAAACCAAACCTAGGGCATCAATACTAATAAGAGCTCCCAATACGGCAGTAAAGCCCCAAATAAAGACTATAAAATGTAAGTGTAGGTAATTAAGGAGTTTAGCGTTTGGCATTGCGGAGCAAATAAATGGCTAAAATGGCGAACACAATATTTGGCGCCCAAGAAGCTACAAAAGGCGAAAAATCACTTTTGGCAGCGAGGGTTCCGAATATTTTATCAAAGAAAATAAACACCATTCCTATGGCTATACCAATGGCTAGGTTAACACCCATACCACCTCGACGTTTCACTGAAGAAACTGCAACTGCAATGATAGTTAATATGTATGCAGAAACTGGCAAACTCCACCTTTTGTAACGCACCACCTCATATGAGCTAATAAAAGAAGATCCTTTTTTCTTCTCGCTTGCAATAAAATTATTAAGCTCTGGGAGATTTAATGTTTCGGCTATATACTTTACGGGAGTTAAATCATCAAGATCAAAACTAAAGACAGTATCCAGTCGTTTTTTACGCTCAATACTATCGTTGTCTAGCCCTACCCTTCTTTTTGTGTAATTAAACAAAGAGTAAGTACTGTCTTTGTCATTAAACTTAATTCTACTGGCTGCTATTTTGTAGGTCATTTTTTTATCCTCGAAATGTTCTAGGGTAAAATTACTTCCACTTTTTTCTGAAACATTAAAGTAACTCACATATATATAGTCATTATCATTAATCTGCCTATATACGTTAGATTTTTCACGATCCTGCCTGCCTTTTTTTAGGTATTTAAATGAAAATTCATTGAAGCCTTGGCTGGCTTTAGGAGCAATAAACATTCCTAGAAAAAATGCTGCAATACACACAATGGTGGCACCAATAATATAGGGTCTTAAAAAACGATAGTAAGACACACCACTACTCAAAAAAGCAATAATCTCTGTGTTATTTGCCAACTTTGAGGTAAACCAAATCACAGATAAAAATAAAAATAAGGGAAATAATAAATTGGCAAAGTAAATAGTAAAATCAAAATAATAAGTGACCACTTCCATAAATGGCACCTCATTATCTAATATTTTATCAATCTTCTCGGCAAGATTTACAATAATACCAATTGGTATAAATAGCAGTAATAGGAGCACAAATGTTCCTAAATAGCGTTTTAGTATATACTTATCGAGTATGCTTAACATTGTTTATGGCCTTATAGCCTTTTATCCATTTGTTGTACCATCATGTTTTTCCATGTCGTGTAATCTCCTGCTAAGATATGTTTTCTTGCCTCACGCACCAACCATAAATAAAAACCAAGGTTGTGTATGGTGGCAATTTGCCTGCCTAACATTTCATTTACAGTAAATAGATGACGTAAATAAGCTTTACTATACTCTGTATCTACCCATGTAATTGCCATTTCATCTATAGCGCTAAAATCTGCCTCCCATTTTTTATTTTTAATGTTAATAGTGCCATGAGCAGTAAATAACATACCATTTCTACCATTTCTAGTTGGCATCACGCAGTCAAACATATCTATACCAAGGGCAATATTCTCTAGCAAGTTTATTGGAGTTCCTACACCCATTAAATAACGAGGCTTATCTTTAGGTAAAATAGCCGTAACCACCTCGGTCATTTCATACATTTCATGGGCAGGCTCCCCAACAGAGAGACCGCCAATGGCATTACCCTGCGCCCCTACTCCAGCGATATACTCTGCAGATTGTTTACGTAAATCTTTATAGGTGCTTCCCTGTACAATAGGAAAGAAAGTTTGTGTATAGTCATACATAAAGGGAGTCTTCTCAAGATGAGTCAAACAACGCTCTAACCAACGATGGGTCATGTGCATAGATCTTTTTGCATAATTATAATCACAAGGATATGGTGTACACTCATCAAAGGCCATAATAATATCTGCCCCAATACTTCGCTGCACTTCCATCACATTCTCGGGCGTAAAAAAATGATAACTACCGTCTATGTGAGATTTAAACTTCACCCCTTCTTCTTTAATTTTTCTGTTGTCTGAGAGAGAGTAAACTTGATACCCTCCAGAGTCTGTAAGGATGTTTCTATCCCAGTTCATGAACTTATGAAGACCCCCTGCTTTTTCAAGAATTTTTGTTCCCGGGCGTAAATACAAATGATAGGTGTTTCCTAGAATAACATCTGGATTTATTTCTTCACGCAATTCTTTTTGATGGACCCCTTTCACGGTACCTACGGTACCAACAGGCATGAAAATAGGTGTTTGAATTGTTCCGTGATCTAGTGTAATGGTACCAGCGCGGGCTTGACCCTGTATATCTGTAGCTTCGAGTTTAAAATCCATGTGAAGTATTAATGAATAGCCAAAGATACATTTGCTGTAGGAAGTACGAATAAGGAAAGACATTTTTTTTTGATGGATGAAAAACCACACCAAAAAAATGTATGATTTGATACTAAAATTTAAAACAATACAACAATGTTAACTAAAACTTAAAAATCGTTGATAACCTCATTTGGCTCTTCTTTTTCTTAGGCCTTTAAAGAAGTATTTTTGAGCCAGAAACCAAAATATACCATGGCAGATATTACCCAATTAGAAGCATTTGTTACCCAAGTGCGTAGAGATATTGTAAGACAAGTACATAAAGTAAATTCTGGCCACCCTGGAGGATCTCTAGGCTGTGCAGAGTTTCTTGTAGCACTGTATCAAAAGGTGCTAGAGCGCAAAGAAGGATTTAATATGGACGGGAACCAAGAAGACATTTTCTTTTTGTCTAATGGGCATATCTCACCTGTTTTTTATAGCGTTTTAGCACGCTCTGGGTATTTCCCAGTTGAGGAATTAAACACCTTTAGGCTTCTTAACTCAAGGTTACAAGGACACCCCACCACCCATGAAGGATTACCTGGTATAAGGATTGCATCTGGATCACTTGGACAAGGAATTTCTGTGGCTATTGGTGCAGCAGCAGCAAAAAAATTAAACAATGACAACCATATTGTCTACGCCCTTTGTGGTGATGGAGAATTGCAGGAAGGTCAAAACTGGGAAGCAATTATGTACGGCTCTGGAAACAAAGTAGACAACTTGATTGTAGCTGTAGATTTAAACGGACAGCAAATTGACGGATCTACAGATACAGTATTACCTTTAGGAAATGTAAAGGGTAAATTTGAAGCCTTTGGTTGGGATGTTGTTACCATAGAACAAGGTAATGACATACAAGCCATTTTAGAGGGTATGGAAAGTGCCAAAGCTAAAACGGGTCAAGGAAAACCTATTTGTGTATTACTGCAAACAGTAATGGGTAATGGGGTAGATTTTATGATGCACACTCATGCTTGGCATGGAAAAGCGCCCAATGACGAACAGCTAGCATCTGCACTAGCTCAAAACCCAGAAACCTTAGGAGATTATTAATAAGCTACTACCATAATATTATGAAAACATATATAGACACAGGAAAAAAAGATACAAGATCTGGTTTTGGAGCAGGTCTTACCGAGCTTGGAAAAACCAATGAAAATGTGGTGGCACTTTGTGCAGATTTAACAGGGTCATTAAAAATGGACGCTTTTAAAGCAAATCATCCAGAGCGTTTCTTCCAGGTGGGTATCGCAGAGGCAAACATGATGGGCATGGCCGCAGGCTTAACCATTGGCGGCAAGATACCTTTTACAGGTACTTTCGCTAACTTCTCTACAGGACGCGTCTATGATCAAATACGCCAAAGTATTGCATATAGTGGTAAGAATGTAAAAATATGTGCATCACACGCAGGGGTAACCCTTGGAGAGGATGGTGCAACACATCAAATACTTGAAGACCTTGGTTTGATGAAAATGCTGCCAGGGATGACGGTAATAAATACCTGTGATTACAATCAAACCAAAGCAGCAACAATTGCCATCGCAGATTATGATGGTCCGGTATACTTGCGCTTTGGAAGACCTAAAGTAGCAAACTTTACTCCAGAAAATGGCAGCTTCACTATTGGTAAAGCTGTGGAGCTTCAAGAAGGTACAGATGTTACCATTATTGCCACAGGACACCTAGTTTGGGAAGCGCTTGAGGCTTGTAAAACATTACAAGAAAAGGGCATTAGCGCCGGGGTTATAAATATTCATACCAT
>JABHYI010000295.1 GCA_018656255.1 Bacteroidota bacterium | reverse complement strand
GGCTTGTCAATTAATAGAAAACCACAACGATTTTTCTCAAACAGTACTCATTGGTATACAACCAAGGGGGGGCTTTCTTGCCAAACGCCTGGTGCGCCTTTTACAAAATGATTATAAAATTAAAGACGTACAACTAGGTTTGTTGGATATAACCTTTTACCGTGATGACTTTAGAAGAAGTGAAAAACCTCTAGAGGCAAATAAAACGGCTATAGATTTTGTTGTGGAAGACAAAAAAGTAGTGTTTATTGATGATGTACTCTACACAGGAAGAAGCATTAGAAGCGCATTAACCGCTATACAAGACTTTGGCCGTCCTACAGAAATAGAATTACTCACCCTTATAGACAGAAGATTTAGCAGGCATCTGCCCATACAGCCAGATTACAGGGGTAGGCAAGTAGATGCTATTGGTGGGGAGAAGGTAAGGGTTTGTTGGCAAGAATATGAAGGAGAAGACGCAGTTTATTTAATAAAAGAACAATTATAAAAATGTCTGAACTAAGCGTAAATAACTTATTAGGGATTAAATACATAACAGAGGAGGACATACAACTCATCTTTGAAACCGCAGATCATTTTAAAGAAGTAATACATAGGCCCATTAAAAAAGTGCCTTCACTTAGAGACATTACCATTGCTAATTTATTTTTTGAGAACAGTACCCGCACTAGACTTTCTTTTGAACTTGCAGAAAAAAGACTTTCTGCGGATATTATAAACTTTTCTGCTGGATCCTCTTCAGTAAAAAAGGGAGAATCTTTAGTAGATACAGTAAACAACATTCTATCAATGAAGGTTGATATGGTTGTGATGCGCCACCCCAATGCTGGAGCTGGTGTATTTCTGTCAAAACATATAAATGCAAGTATTATCAACGCAGGAGATGGCGCTCACGAGCACCCTACACAAGCTCTTTTGGATTGCTACTCTATTAGAGAGCGTTTGGGAGATGTTGCTGGTAAAAAAGTAGTCATTGTTGGTGATATTCTACATTCAAGAGTTGCTTTGTCTAATATTTTTGCTTTGCAAAAACTAGGCGCAACGGTAAAGGTTTGTGGTCCTAAAACATTAATGCCAAGGCACATAGAATCATTAGGAGTTACCTTTGAGCCTAATTTAATAAAAGCATTAAATTGGTGTGATGTGGCAAATATGCTGCGCGTACAAAATGAACGTATGGATATTAGTTATTTTCCTTCTACCAGAGAGTATACACAGCAGTTTGGGTTAAATAAAGAAATATTAGACAACCTAGATAAAGAAATTATTGTCATGCATCCTGGCCCAATTAATAGGGGTGTTGAGATTACAAGTGATGTTGCAGACTCTAAACAAGCCATTATCTTAGATCAAGTTCAAAACGGATTGGCAGTGCGTATGGCAGTATTATATTTATTGGCTTCCAAAATCAAAAGAAATGATAATTAATACCTCCAAAACGTTTACTGTCTTAAAAGACCAAAAAGATGGTATTGAAGATTTTGCTAAGTTTTTAAATTACATTGTACCAACACGTTTTAAAGATCAAAATCTTATCATTGATTTGCTGGCCTATACCAATCTATCCTTAGAGCAATTGCTTTTGTTTATTGAGATTTCTAACCAACATAGAGTTTCAAAACATTCTTTTGTAATAGTAAATAACGCCCTTGATCCAGACATACAACCAAATGAGATTATGGTAGTACCAACACTTTTAGAGGCGCAAGATGTTATTGAGATGGAAGAAATAGAAAGAGATCTTGGTTTTTAAAACCAAATTTGCTTCTTTGTACGTTTTTGATAAGAGCACTAATTTAACACCTATGTTTAATCTAGTATTTAAATAGCATGAAATTAACAATAGTTGGTTGTCATTCTGCCTCACCACGCTATGATGCTAATCCTACAGCACAAATACTGGAAGTGAAAGGACACTTGTTTTTAATAGATTGTGGAGAGGGTACTCAAGTTCAGCTTAGAAAGTTCAAAATAAAATTTGCTAGAATAAAACACATTTTTATTTCTCACTTGCACGGTGACCACTTTTTTGGTTTGGTGGGTTTAATATCCACATTTAAATTATTAGGTAGAGATGCTAGTTTACACATATATGGGCCAAAAGGTATTAAACAAGCCATTTTACTGCAACTTAAATTAGGTAAAACCTATACTAATTTTGAGCTTTACTTTCATGAGTTAGAAAGCAACCAGCCAGAGCTATTGTTTGAAGATGCTGTTTTGAGTATCACTACTATACCTTTAAAACATAGAGTATATACAAATGGGTTTTTATTTCAACAAAAGCCTGGAGAACGAATTTTAAATATTCAAAAAGTAAAAGAGTTGGATATAGATCCTTCATACTACCAAAAAACCAAACAAGGTTTTGATGTGCCAGATAGTAAAGGGGATATGGTCTCTAACGCGGCTATTACATTAGATCCAAGCCCTCCAAAATCTTATGCTTATTGCAGTGATACCTCCTATTGCGAGGAAATTATACCTCAAATATTAAATACCACGCTACTCTATCATGAGGCTACTTTTTTACAACAGCATGCCGCATTGGCTTTAAAAACCATGCACAGTACTGCGCGCCAGGCTGCTTTAATTGCTAAAAAGGCAGCTGTAGGGTCTTTATTGCTTGGTCATTATTCTGGGCGCTACAATGATTACAATGAGTTTAAAAACCAGGCGCAGGAAGTTTTTTTAGCTACAAAACTAGCGCAAGACGGTAAGGTTTTTGAAATCTAAGCCCAAAGGTGTCTTACTATCTTGCTATTTTTGGATTTAATTTTTCACATAACTTTAAAGATTCTGGTATATTATAAATTATGCAATCTTTGTACCTTGCAGTAAAGTTAATTTTATGGACAAAAACCTTCACGACTACAGAAAATCCTACGAGAAAGGCTCTCTTACAGAAGATACTGTGCTGGAAAATCCATTAGAACAGTTTGCTACTTGGTTTGTAGATGCTGAAAAGACTCCTACTGTAGAGGAGCCAAATGCGATGACGCTGAGTACTGTAGATGCAAAAGGTGTTCCAAAGGCACGGGTCGTGCTGCTTAAAGAATTTACCCAAGAAGGCTTTGTTTTTTATACCAACTACACCAGTGGTAAAGCCCAGGCTATTGCACAAAATAACAAGGTCTGTATTTCTTTTTTTTGGCCCTCATTGGAGCGTCAAATTATAATAACGGGTATGGCTGTTAAAATTTCAGAAGAAAAATCTATCGCCTATTTTAATAAAAGACCTCGTGAGAGCCAATTGGGCGCCTTGGTAAGCGATCAATCAACCTCTATAGATAGTAGAGTAGCCTTAGAAGAAAAGCTACTGGATTTAGAAAGACAATTCCAGACTAAACCTATAGTAAAACCAGCCCATTGGGGAGGCTATCTAATACAGCCAACCTCATATGAGTTTTGGCAGGGCAGAAGTAGTAGATTGCATGATAGAATTAAATATACAAAAATTAATAATAGCTGGAATATAGGTAGGTTGCAACCTTAGCTTAGTAAGTAATAGTATCATTAATGAAAACACTGTACTTTATAAGACATGCTAAATCTTCTTGGAAACATACTGTTGGAGATAGGCACAGACCCTTAAAAAAACAAGGGGTTAAAGATGCTTTGCAGGTTTCAAAATTGGTGGCACAAACCATTGTTAAGCCGCAAGTAATTATTACTAGTGATGCTCTTAGAACTCAAAGCACTGCAACGTATTTTAAAGATGCTTTTGAACTTAAAAATGATGCCTTTGTGGTAAATCCTGAGTTATATGATTTTAGTGGCCAACAAGTTATGAAGCTTATTAAAGAATTAAAAAACACCCTAGATTGTGTGATGCTATGTGGCCATAATCATGCTTTCACGTCTATTGTAAATATCTTGGGTAGTACTGGTATTGATAATGTACCTACTTGTGGTTTTGTAGCCATTACCTTTGATGTAGATAAGTGGAGTGAGATAACCACAGGAACTACTGTAAAAACAGTTTTTCCGAGAGACCTAAAATAAAATTATGACACCAAAACTAAATAAAGCCCCTCTTGAGAATAGCTATTATAACCGTGAATTAAGCTGGTTACAATTTAACGCACGCGTATTACAAGAGGCTGAAGATACTACAACTCCACTGCTTGAAAGGTTACGTTTTATTGGTATTTTCTCAAACAATCTAGATGAGTTTTTTAAAGTTAGGTATGCAACTATAAAACGTATTGCTAATGCCGGCAAGGGTGGGCGTAGCTTTTTAGGAGGTATTCCAGCATCTGAGCTTATGGAGCTAATTACCAAGACAGTAATAAAGCAGCAGAAAACCAGTTTAGGTATTTTAAGTGGTATCAAAGAGGAGCTTAAAAAAGAGCAGATTTTTATGATTGATGAGACAGAGGTGTCCAAGTCTCAGTCTATATTTATTGCAGATTATTTCTTACAAAAGGTAAGTCCTGCAATGGTTGTTATTATGATTGGTGAACTTAAAGAGTTTCCTTCATTAAAAGATAGCGCAGCCTACCTAGCCGTGAAAATGGAGATGGCTAAAGATGACACCACTTTTGAGTCAAAAAATAATTACGCCCTTATTGAAATACCAAAAAATGTAGAACGCTTTGTAGAGTTACCAAGGCAAGATGGTAAAAAATACATCATCATTTTGGATGATTTAATACGCTATATGCTACATAAAATATTTAGCATATTTAAGTATGATCATATTTCTGCACACATGATAAAAATTACTCGTGATGCCGCCCTTGATATAGAGAGTGATTTAAGTAAGAGTTTTATTGATAAAATTTCTAAATCTGTAAAAAATAGAAGTGATGGAGCTCCTGTGCGCCTTGTATATGATAAAACCATAGATGACGAGACACTTTCTTTCTTGATGGATAAAATGGGAATTAAAAACTCTGATAGCATTAACCCTGGAGGAAGGTATCACAACAGAAGAGACTACATCAATTTTCCTAACCTAGGACGCCAAGACCTGCAATACGAAAAAATCACACCACTGAATGTTCCTGGTTTAAGTCTTGTTGGAAGCCTTCTAGATAAAGTGGCTAAGAAAGATTATTTGCTGCACGCTCCATACCAGAGCTTTTCTTATGTTGTAAAGTTTTTGCGTGAGGCAGCACTTGACCCTACTGTAAAAACAATTAAGATTACTATTTATAGACTTGCAGAGGTATCTCACATTGCCAGTAGTTTGATTAATGCGGTTAAAAATGGTAAAGAAGTAACTGTACAAATAGAATTACAAGCACGTTTTGATGAACAGGCCAACATTCATTATGCAGAGCAAATGCAACGTGAAGGCGTGAAGCTTATATTTGGGGTAGCAGGACTTAAGGTACATTGTAAAATATGTGTTGTTGAGCGCCTAGAGGAGGGTAAGTTGAAAAAATACTCATTTATAAGTACCGGAAACTTTAATGAATCTACGGCAAGAATATACACAGATTACACCTTGTTTACCGCCAATCAAAAAATTGGAAAAGAACTCAATAGAGTGTTTGACTTTTTTGAAGTAAACTACAAAATTAAAGAGTACAAACATTTAATTGTATCTCCACATTATACTAGAACAGCTATTTATGATTTAATAGAAACCGAAATATTTAATACCATGCAAGGTAAAAAAAGCGGTATTAAATTAAAACTCAATAGCCTGTCAGACAGTAGATTAATAGACAGACTTTATGCCGCAAGTAGGGCAGGGGTTAAAATTCAACTCATTGTCAGAGGTATTTGTTGCTTAATTCCAGGAGTAAAAGCAATGAGTGAAAACATTGAGGTAATTAGCGTTGTAGATAAGTTTTTAGAGCACCCAAGACTGTATATATTTGAGAATGGTGGAGCTCCAAAAATATATATTTCTTCTGCAGATTTTATGCGCAGAAATTTAGATACAAGAGTAGAGATTTCGTGCCCTATATATGACCAGCAAATTAAAGAAGAAATTCTAGAAACCTTTTCTATTTGTTGGAGTGACAATGTAAAAGCACGATGTATTACTCAAAAACAAGACAACCTATACAGAAAAAATAATAATCCAAAAGTACGGTCTCAATTTGCATTGTATGCGTATTATAAAAATAAACTAG
>JABHYI010000229.1 GCA_018656255.1 Bacteroidota bacterium | reverse complement strand
GAACTACCAACTCCTTTTTTATGTGCCATTTTCTCTTAGTTTTAAAGATTAACTTAAAGCAGCTATTAATTCAGCTTTCTTCATAGAAGTGTAGCCTGTAATACCTTTTTCTTTTGCCATTGCTTTTAACTCAGCAACGGTATTAGAAGAAATGTCATTTGTTACAGTTTCTTCTTTTTTAGCAGCAGGCTTTTCAGCTTTTGGCGCTGAAGGCTTTGCTTTTTTAGCAGGAGCCGCTTTCTTTGCTCCAGAGGCTACAATACTTTCAATTACGATTTGTGTAAGAGATTGTCTGTGACCATTCTTTACTCTGTATCCTTTTCTTCTTTTCTTCTTGAATACAATAACTTTATCACCTTTAAGGTGCTTAATGATTTTTGCTCCTACTTGAGCTCCATCGATAGCCGGGGCGCCAACAGTAACTTTATCACCTTCGCTTAGCATTAACACATTGTCGAAAGAAACTGATGCTCCTTCTTCTGCTGCTAAACGATGTACAAAGACTTTTTGATCTTTTGCAACTTTAAATTGCTGCCCTGCTATTTCTACAATTGCGAACATAGCGTTTCGTTTATTTATTAATTAATAATTCCGCTTCATTTTAAAGCGGTTGCAAATATAATTGTAATTCCTCTAAAAACAAACACTTTATTTGCTAAAATTTCACTGACAAAGCTTACAAGACAATACAGTAGCAAAAAAATAATTTTTACTCTTTAACTTGGGTCAATAAATCATTTTTTATTGGTCATCAAGACCCCTAATAAAATAAAGGCTGCGGCCCCTGCTTGAAACAAAGAGAAACGTTCTCCATCTAGTAGGCCCCATAAAAGCGCCATAACAGGAATGGTATAGGTAACAGAGCTAGCAAATACAGGAGTGCTTACTTGCACCAGTTTATTGAACAGCACTTTTGCAACAGCAGTACCCACAAGGGCTAAAATAAGTAAGTACCCTAAAGAAACATGTAGAACAGTGTTGCCCACAAATTCTAGCCCAAAGAAACCAGAGTAAAGTAATACCAAAAAAGAAGGTACTAGTAAAACAATAAAGTTTCCCGCTGCAATGGCCATTGCAGGCAAGTCTTGAAGATACTTTTTCAAAATATTTACATTCAGGGCATAGCATACAGATGCTGCCAAGACCAAAGTACTATACCAATAATTTTGATTGGGATTTACATCTGCGCCACTCCATATTAGCAACAGGCTTCCAACAAGACCTATAATAACTCCAATTAATTGGTTGCGAGAAAATACAATCTTAAACAACACAGCTCCCAATATAAGGGTAACAATAGGTGTGGTAGAGTTTAAAATAGAGGCCACAGCGCTGTCAATCTGGGTTTCGGCAAAGGCAAACAAAAAAGCAGGTATAAAAGTCCCTAAAAAGGCAGAAATAACAATCCATTTCCACTGCTGTTTTTTTATTTTTTTTAAATAAGAAAACCCAATAAATAGCAAAAAAACAGCAGCAAATAAAGTGCGCAGAGCACCTAATTGAAGAGGTGTTAGCCCTATTAGGGCTTTTTTAATTAAAATAAAAGAACTCCCCCAAACCACAGAGAGTACACTTAAATACAACCACTTTTTATCTACTATTTTCATAACAAAGGCAAAGGTGGTGCTAAATATTGAGTTTTAGATATTTGGGAAGTATAAAAAAAACCCAAAATAAGTCTTACTTCCACTCAAGGGTTTCCATAAGGTGCATGATGTCTTCACGCAAATAAACAACTGCTGGGTAGATAGAATCAAAATTTGGTTTAACATCAAAATACAAGGATCCTGTAACAAAGTTTTGAAGACTGTCTGTTAGGTAAAAATGAGATTGTGACGCCGCATCACCATTGATACTGTAAAACACGCCATAGGTATTATGGTCTTTGTTTTCAAAAAGTTTTTCAGGGATGCTGGTGGCTACTCTGTCGTGATTATAGGCCAGCTTTTGCGCATCATAGAGTAAAGAGTTTAGGTTGTTGTTGCGTACTTTTTGGTAGGTAATATACACGGCAGCATTCATGCTAGGATAACTTAGTCTAGTACCGCAGTTTTTTGTTTTTATAACCCTGGCCAATTTATTAACATCAAAATCATAGGCGCAATCTGTGACTACTTTTTTATAAACTGGGGCTGGATAGTCAAGACGTAGTTTTGCATTTGGTTTAATTTGTACATCATCATTACATGCTATAACAAGCAAACAACATAAAAGGAGGATATAGTTTTTCATTAGGCTTTAGGTCGTATGGATAGTTTTATTTGTTTGATGCGTTTGTTTTCAAAGGCTTCAATAGTAAAAGCGTAGTTGTGATAGGTTAGCACTTCATTTTTTTTGGGGAAGCCTTTAGAAATTTCAAGTAAAAATCCTGCCAAGGTTTCTGCTTCTCCTTTTTGATCTTCAAACACTGTAAAATCTTCAAGACCAATTACTTTGTAAAAATCTTTTAAAGGTGTCTTACCTTCAAAAACATAATTATTTTCGTCTAGTTTAGAGAATATTAAATCTTCATCATCAAACTCATCACTAATCTCACCTACAATTTCTTCTATAATATCTTCAAGAGAAATAAGACCGCTTGTCCCTCCATACTCATCTACAACAATGGCCAAGTGCATTTTCATTTTCTTAAACTCATTGAGCAAATCATCTAGTTTTTTGTTTTCTGGAACAAAATAAGGTGCTCTAATAAGGGAGTTCCAATCTAGGGTTTTAGCATCTATGTGAGGTATTAAATCTTTTACATATAAAATCCCTGATATGGTATCTACATTATCTTTAAACACCGGAATACGCGAGTACCCGTTTTCTATAATTAAAGGCAGAATTTCATGATAGGGAAGGTCTTGGTTTAAGGCAAAAATATCCATCCTGTTTTTCATGACCTGTTTGGTGTCTGTAGTCCCAAAAGTAACAATCCCCTGGAGTATCTTTTGCTCTTCGGTAGTGGTTTCTTTTTGATCTGTGAGCTCAAGAGCTTGTGATAGCTGGCCTACTGAAATAGTAGATTTTTGTTTTCCAAACCTCTCTTGAATAGAAACCGTAATAGCCTGCATAGGGCTACTTAAAGGGGTAAATAACACATCCAACACCTTTAAGGGCAATGCCATAAAGGTTGCAAAACTAAGACTGTTTCTACTTGCATAAATCTTAGGTAAAATTTCGCCAAAAAGTAAAATCAAAAACGTAACCACACCAACCTCTACCACAAAGCGAATGTTAACACCAAAATACACTTGGTTTAAACCTGCAAACCACACTTGTCCTAGACTATCAAAAAGAAGTACAATAGCTATGTTAAGAAAATTGTTGGCCACTAAAATTGTCGCCAATAATTTCTTTGGTTTTTCCAGTAATAAGGAAACTGTTTTTATTTTCCTAGAAGCCTTGCTTGTTGACTCTATTTCTAAATCTGTTGGTGTTAAAGAGAAAAACGCTACTTCTGCGCCAGAGATAAGGGCAGAGAATAAAAGGAGTATTAAAAGTACTACAATACTTATAATAAAAGGGCTGTCAATAAGCGCTAAAAACAATAAACTGGGAGGTTCTATATCCAAAATCGTTGAGTTGGTTACTACTTAAAAGGGCAAGTCGTCCTCTTGTGTTTGAGGTGCTTGCACGGGGGTACTCTCTGGGGCTTGAGCCACTTGAGCTGTTGGCTGTTGTGGTGCACTACCCTCTGCTTTGGGAGTCAAGAAAGTAAACTCTGTACACTGTATTTCTGTGGAGTAACGGTCTAATCCTTTTTCATCTTGCCATTTACGGGTTTTAAGACGTCCTTCTATATACACCTTGTCCCCTTTTTTAAGATACTTTTCGCACACCTCTGCTGCTTTATTGCGCACCACTATGTTGTGCCACTCAGTATTATTTACACGCTCACCGGTAGTGCGGTTGGTATATGTTTCATTGGTTGCTAAAGGAAAACGGCCAATGCTGTTTCCTCCTTCAAAATAATGCATTTTTACTTCATCTCCTGTATGTCCTATCAACATTACTTTATTAATTGTGCCGCTCATGTGTTGTTTATTTTAAGTATGCAAAGGTACTTTTTGAAAACTAAATATAGTTAAAAAAACCATTTATTTAAAACCCTCAAACTCTGAAATAAAGTTACTTATCAACACCGGCACCGCATAATGGTCTATCTTCTCAATGGGCACCCCTTGAGGTAATTTACTTTTAGTTTCAGCAATCCAAAAACGCGTATAAAGATGTTGGTGAGAAAGCTTGTGTATCACAGATTTTTCTTGGTACAACGTTAAAGAGTCAATAGCGTTTGTTGTTAAAATTTCAACACATTGCGGCGCTTCTTGAAGCTGGCTTTGATCTACCTCTTTTTGGGTTTCTACAAGCGGAAACTCATATAACTGCTGCCAAATCCCTTTATTGGTGCGCTGGCGTAAAATGGTTTGATGCTCCTTGGAGAGTACCACGATATAATTAAAATATCTTTTTTTAATTTTTAATTTTTTCAGCTTCACCGGAAGGTTTGCTACTTGCTTGTTTTTATAAGCATCACATTTATATTGAAAAATACACTGCTCACAGCTAGGATTTTGAGGTACACAAAAGCGAGCACCAAACTCCATTAAAGCCTGATTATAGGTCCCTGAATTAGAGGTGTCTAAAAGCTGCTGAGCTAAGGCTTTAAAATCTTTAACTCCTTGGGTAGTGTTAATTGGAGTGGCAATTCCAAAAAGCCGTGATAAAACCCTGTACACATTACCATCTACAACGGCAGTGGGCAAATCAAAACATATGGAACCTACGGCGCTTGCCGTATAATCTCCCACCCCTTTTAGATCTAGAAGGCCTTCATAGGTGTCAGGAAACTCACCACTTAGCTCACTGACTATATATTTGGCTGCCGTATGAAGATTTCTTGCACGAGAATAATACCCCAGGCCTTGCCATAGTTTTAGCACCTTTTCTTGAGGCGCCCCAGCAAGTGATTTGACATCTGGAAAGGCGCTTGTAAATGCCAAATAATAAGGGGTTCCTTGTGCCACCCGAGTTTGCTGCAAAATAATTTCAGATAACCAAATAAAATAGGGGTCTTTGGTGCTTCTCCAGGGGAGATCACGTTTATTATCTAAGTACCAATCAATGAGATTTTTAGCAAAAAAATCCAAAGTTTCTTTCATATCACAAAGGTAGCTTTTATGTAATTATATTTTAATGCATTACGTTTTGATATATTGATTTTAAAATTCTTATATTTGCCGTCTTGAAAAATTGATTACTTACATTAAAAAAAGAAACACATGACTAAAGCAGATATCGTAGCTAAGATTTCAGAGAAACTAGGAATGGAAAAAGGAGATGTTCAAGCTACTGTAGAAACATTTATGAAAGAGGTAAAAACTTCATTAGAAGGTGGAGACAATGTTTACCTTAGAGGTTTTGGAAGCTTTATTATCAAGACTAGAGCAGAAAAAACGGGTCGTAATATTTCAAAAAACACTACGATCAAAATACCAGCACACAACATTCCAGCCTTTAAGCCGGCGAAAGTGTTTGTTGAGAGTGTAAAAACAAACGTTGAAGTAAAATAATATTAATTGCCTTATTTTTAGGGCTCCATAAAACCATCAAATATGCCAAGTGGTAAAAAAAGAAAAAGACATAAGGTAGCTACGCACAAGCGTAAGAAGAGAAGACGCGCTAACCGTCACAAGAAAAAGTAGTTATAAACTACTTTTTTCTTTTAAGTACCTACGGGGTTTTCAATAATGTTCCGTAGTTAAGTTCTTTGAAAATGAAATACTAGTTGTATAAATTACCTTTTATTATACTAGCATTTCTCCGGGTTTTTTCTGATATTTAATGCAAATTAGATTTCAGAATTACAAAAAAACCTGTGACAATTATTGTTTAATCCATCTGTTGGAGGCAAACGGCAATAGTGCCCTTGCTAACAGCGGATATAAATTAATGTAACGTGAACTACGAATTATTTATTAGATCCAGTTCACAAGAAGTTGATTTTGCTCTTTTAAAAGATGGAAGACTCATCGAGCTAAACAAAGAAGAAGAAGCAAACAATTTTGCGGTTGGAGATGTATTTCTCGCTAAAATTCGCAAAAGTATGCCAGGTCTTAACGCCGCATTTGTCAATGTTGGTTATGAAAAAGATGGTTTTTTACACTATCATGATCTAGGACCTAAAGTAGCTTCTTTGTTGAAGTTTGTAAAACGTGTAAGCACAGGTAAACTTAAAGAGTATTCTTTAAAAGATTTCCCATTTGAAAAGGAGATTGATAAAAATGGAGGCATTAACAGTGCCATAAAATCCAATCAATCTATTCTGGTACAAGTAGTAAAAGAACCCATTTCCACAAAAGGACCTCGTATAAGCAGTGAGCTATCTATAGCTGGCCGTTATATTGTTTTGGTTCCTTTTTCTGATCGTATTTCTGTTTCTCAAAAAATAGAAAGTCGTGAAGAAAAAGATAGGTTGAAACGCTTAATCACAAGCATAAGACCTAAAGGATTTGGTGTTATTATACGAACAGTAGCAGAAGGCAAAAAAGTAGCAGAACTGGATAAAGACTTACAAGGTCTAGTAGATCGCTGGACAGCGATGTGCAAAAAGCTACAAGGTGCTCACCACCCAAGTAAGGTGCTAAGTGAGCTAAATAGGGGCGCCTCTATGATACGAGATGTTTTTAATGACCAATTCTCGGCCATTCATATTGATGATGAAACCCTGTATTTACAAATAAAAGATTATGTGCAAGAAATTGCACCTGGTAAAGAAGGTATCGTTAAGTTTTATGACTCCAAAATACCAATGTATGAAAAACATGGTATTGAAAGACAAATTAAAACAAGCTTTGGAAGAACTGTTTCAAGTTCCAAAGGAACCTATTTGGTGATTGAACATACAGAAGCCATGCACGTTATAGACGTGAACAGTGGTAATCGTAGTACAAAAAGCAAGAACCAAGAAGATACTGCCCTAGAGGTCAATATTATTGCTGCCAGTGAGGTGGCAAGACAATTACGTCTTAGGGATATGGGAGGAATTATAGTGGTTGACTTTATTGATATGGCAAATGCTGCCAATCGTAAAAAGCTGTTTGATCATCTTCGTGAGGAAATGAAAAACGACAGAGCTAAACACAAAATCCTACCTCCAAGTAAATTTGGGTTGATACAAATTACACGCCAACGCGTTAGGCCAGAAATGAATATCAAAACCAGTGAAGAAGCCCCGGGGGGTGAAATTGGTGAGATAGAAGCGCCTATTGTGGTGGTACAAAAGATTACCGAGGAGCTCAAAAGGCTTTTCAACAAAGACTATAAGGATATAACATTAATTACACATCCTTTTATAGCAGCCTTTTTAAAAGAAGGTTTTCCATCTATGCGCCATAAATGGTTTATGGAGCATAAAAAATGGGTGAAAATACAACCAAGAGATGCTTACACGTATCTAGAATATCACTTCTATGACAAGAACGGTGATAGACTGAAATAACCATAACCCTTCTTTGCTTTTGCAAAGGAGGGTTTTTTTTTGCTTTAAAAGTTTTTTTTCTAGCTTCAAAAAAGATCTGCGTCACTATTTTTAAATGTATTTTTGAATCCTGTTATGAGTTTCACCCACAAAACATATACCCTACAGCAGGCAAAAAGAAGTATTGAAAAATACTGTGTCTACCAAGAGCGTTGCCATCAAGAAGTAACTAAAAAGCTTCGGGAGATGCGCATGATTCCTCAGGCCATTGACGAAATTATTGGTCATTTACTGGCCCATAATTTTTTAAACGAAACTCGATTTGCACAGGCCTTTGCTCGTGGAAAATTTAGACAAAAAAAATGGGGAAGAAATAGAATTACACGAGAATTAAAAATGCGTAATATTTCTGCATATAATCTCAAACTGGCCCTAAAAGAAATCCCACAAAACGAATACCTAGACACCTTTGATGTTTTGTTTGAAAAAAGAGTTGCCCAACTCTCTGGAGAGCCCGATGGACAAAAAAAAAGAAAAAAAATAGCAGATTACCTCCTGTATCGTGGATGGGAATCTGCTATGATTTTTGAAAGACTTCGAGGCCTTACAAACAACTAATTGTAATTATATACTATAGTTTTGCTTTTGCTTTGGCAAGCTCGTTACGCTCTATTTTATGATCTGGACGAGTCCATTTTGGTTTTTCTGCTTGGTCTTTATACTTAGAGTATTGCGCCTCTACGGATTGTGGTTGGTCTTTCTTTACAAAAGGTTTCATGGGCTGTAATCCCAGAAGCTCAAAGAGTTTCATATCCTCGTGCACATCTGGATTTGGTGTTGTTAACAATTTGTCTCCAGCAAAAATAGAATTTGCCCCTGCAAAGAAGCACATTGCTTGCCCCTCTTGAGACATTTGTGTTCTACCTGCAGATAAACGCACCTGTGTGTTAGGAAGCACAATACGGGTAGTGGCTACCATGCGTATCATTTCCCAAATAGATACAGGAGCTATTTCCTCCATTGGAGTTCCCTCTACAGGAACTAAAGCATTTATAGGTGTGCTTTCTGGCTGCGGGCTTAAACTAGCTAAAGCCACCAACATTCCTGCTCTATCTTCAATGGCTTCTCCCATACCAATAATACCACCACTGCAAACCGTTACATTTGTTTTGCGTACATTTTCTATGGTATCTAATCTGTCTTTAAATGCTCTGGTAGAAATGACATCTTTATAATAATCTTCACTGGTATCAAGGTTATGGTTGTAGGCGTACAAACCAGCTTCTGCCAAACGCATAGCTTGATTTTCTGTAATCATACCAAGGGTACAACATACCTCCATATCTAGCTTATTGATGGTGCGTACCATCTCCAAAACACTGTCAAACTCTGGTCCATCTTTTACATTTCTCCATGCAGCTCCCATACAAACGCGTGACGAGCCGCTAGATTTCGCTCTTAATGCCTGCGCTTTTACTTGGCTAACACTCATTAAATCATTTCCCTCTATATCTGTGTGGTATCTCGCCGCTTGTGGGCAATACCCGCAATCTTCTGGGCAACCTCCTGTCTTTATAGAAAGCAAGGTAGAAACCTGTACTTGATTAGGGTTATGGTTTGCCCTATGAACAGTTGCAGCATCGTACAATAATTCCATCATGGGCTTATTGTAAATGGCTAAAATCTCTTCTTTGGTCCAGTTATGTTTTGTCTGCATCATGATTCAAAAATAGGTAATTTTTTCT
>JABHYI010000213.1 GCA_018656255.1 Bacteroidota bacterium | reverse complement strand
GACATGACTGTTTTTACAGCAATATTGTCTGTATCACCAATGTATAATAAGCCCAGTCAAGAAGGAATCTATAGGCACTTCGCAGCCATAGCCGCTGTAAGTTCTAAACCTATTATTTTATACAATGTTCCTGGCAGAACAGCCAGTAATATGGAACCTCAAACAGTGGTTAGATTGGCCCAGGACTTTAAGAATATTGTTGCCATAAAAGAAGCAAAAGGAGATATCGTGCAAGCCATGGAGCTTATTGGTAAAGCACCAGAAGATTTCTTAGTTATAAGTGGTGATGACATGATAGCACTGCCCATGACTCTGGCAGGGGGAGCGGGAGTAATATCTGTTATAGCACAGGGGTTTCCTAGAGCTTTTTCTGATATGATACACTTAGCATTGCAACGTAAAGTAGACAAGGCCTATGCAATTCATTATAAAATAGCACCAGCAATAGATTATATTTTTGAACAAGGAAACCCCGCTGGGATAAAAGCAGTGTTTGCTGCTCTTAATTTATGTGAGCCTACTCTAAGACTGCCCCTAGTGGAGGTTGATGCTGTTTTAAACGCTAAAATTAAGACCTTTGTGCACGCTTTTTAATACCATTTGTTTTTTGTTGTCTTTTCATCTGTTATTTTATTAGCAAAACGAATGCCAACACAATATACACCAACTATAATAAGTTTTTGTAATCACGTATAATTCACTACTTTTGCCCGATGTTTTTTAAAACTATGAAATACTTTATTTTCTTTTTAATTTCTTGCACTGTTTTATGCAGTTCTTGCACCCCTTTTCAGGTTGTGTTAAAAGAATCAGATAGTGTTGCCAAATATAAGATGGCAGATTCTTTGTATCAAGTTGCCATAGCTACTGGTAAAAAAGCTAAATTTAGGAGTTCTTTAAAACTTATGGAGCAAATTGTTCCTTTGTATAGAGGCAAGCCACAGGCAGAAAAGCTTTCCTACATGTATGCAAATACTTTTTACAATCTAGAAGATTATTTTGTTGCTGGTTATCAGTTTGAGCGTTTTGAATCAACATATCCTAAAAGCGATAGTGTTGAGGTAGCTGCTTATAAATCTGCAAAAAGCTACTATGAGTTATCACCAAGTTCCTCTCTTGACCAAAAAGACACAGAAAAAGGCTTGGAAAAATTACAAGCATTTGTAAATAAATATCCAAACTCATCCTACAGAATAGAAGCTAACAACTTGGTGTCAGAACTTCGAGAAAAGTTAGAGAAAAAAGACATTGACACGGCACATCAATATTTTAGTATTGGAGAGCAAATAGGTAGTTTTAAACCTGCTATAGATGCCTATGAAAATTTTATTTCAGACCATCCTGGATCTGTATTTAGAGAGGCTGCTTTTTACGGTAGGGCTTCTGCAGCATATAATAGAGCCATTAGCAGTGTTCCTGCAGTCCAAAAAGAAAGGCTTTTGGTTTCAAAAGATTTTTATGCTAAATACTTAAAATATTATAAAGCAGGCGATAAAAAAGAAGATGCAGATGCACTTATTGCAGCTATAGATAAAGAATTAGAAAAGTACCAACAACCCACAGAAAACTAAGATTATGGCAGATATTAAAAACAGCGAGGCACCTTTAAGCACAACTACTATTGATAAAAACAAAGTAGATGCGCCAACAGACAACATTTATGAGGCAATCTCTATTATTTCAAAAAGAGCAAATCAAATTAATGGAGACATTAAAAAAGAATTGTTAGAAAAACTAGACGAATTTGCAACTTACAATGACAGTCTTGAAGAGATTTTTGAAAATAAAGAACAAATTGAAGTTTCAAAATTCTACGAAAAATTACCTAAGCCACATTCATTGGCTGTACAGGAATGGTTAGAAGATAAAATCTACCACCGTAATACTGCAGATGAGGATTTAGAACAGTAAAACACCTATGAGGGTACTGAGCGGAAAAAAGATTTTACTTGGCGTAACTGCTGGTATTGCTGCTTATAAAGCCGCATTTTTGGTGCGTTTACTTGTAAAACAAGGTGCAGAGGTAAAAGTTGTGATGACTCCAAAGGCCAAAGAGTTTGTAACCCCCTTAACACTTTCAACGCTTTCCAAAAACGAAGTACACTCTAGCTTCACAAATGAGGATAATGATAATGCCCAATGGAATAACCATGTAGAGTTAGCCCTTTGG
>JABHYI010000093.1 GCA_018656255.1 Bacteroidota bacterium | reverse complement strand
TTTAAAACCTCATTTAGAGGATGCTGTTGTTGTGGACTACTGGGCTAACTAAAAATATGTAAACTATAGTTTTCTATCTACTATGAAACAAAAATCATACACAAAACAATTTAGTGCACTTTTTTGTGTGTTGATTTTATTGGTACTCATCAATATCAGTTTTGGATCTGTTTCTATTCCTTTTCATGAGATACTAGATATCTTATCAGGCGGCAATAGCAGCAAATCTAGTTGGGATCTTATCATTCTTCATTTTAGACTTCCCAAAGCAATTACAGCTGTTTTGGTAGGTTCTGGATTGGCCATTGCTGGTTTGTTAATGCAGACCTTGTTTAGAAACCCTTTGGCAGGGCCTTTTGTCTTAGGAATCTCTTCTGGTGCTAGCCTGGGAGTGGCTATCTTACTGTTAGGTTCTGGTATCTTTGGCGGAGTTTTAGCAACCATTGCTTTTTCTAGCTGGGGTTTGGCCATTGCTTCAAGTATTGGTGCAGGCTTGGTAATGCTGGCTGTATTAGTAACCGCTACTAAGGTGAGAAATACCATGAGTATTTTAATTATTGGTTTGATGTTTGGTACCGTTACCGCTGCTATTATAAGCATATTAACTTTTTTTAGTGATGCCGAGAAAATTCAGCAATTTGTATTCTGGGGCTTTGGGAGCTTAGGAAACTTATCTTGGAATGAAGTGCTGATTTTTTTTATTATATACCTCATCGCTGTGCTCAATTTATTTCAAATTATAAAACCACTTAATGCTTTTCTGTTGGGTGAGAACTACTCTAAAAGCCTTGGTATTAATATCAAAAAAAGTAGAAATATTATTTTACTGATTACCAGTTTATTAACGGGAGTCATCACAGCCTTTGCAGGTCCGATTGCATTTATTGGCTTGGCGGTTCCTCACATTACCAAATTGGTTTTTAAAACATCTGATCATAAAATACTACTCCCTGCGGTGGCTATTATAGGAGGTATTACCTTACTGTTTTGTGATGTCATTGCCCAATTACCAACTAGTGAATTTACACTGCCTATAAACGCTGTAACCTCTTTGTTTGGAGCACCCGTAGTTATTTGGTTGCTGGTTAGAAAAAAGAAAATATACCTATGAGTACTGCCGCCAAAAATAGTATTGAAACAAGGAATTTACATGTTGGGTACCGACAAAAAAATTCAGTGGACCTAATTCAACAAAATATTTCTATTCAATTTGTTGCGGGTGAATTTGTTAGTATTTTAGGTAAAAATGGCATCGGTAAATCTACCTTGCTAAGAACGCTTACCGGGGTGCAAGATGCTATTTCTGGGGATGTTATAATTAACGGGAGAAATAGCAACTCCTATGATTTTAAAGAACTATCTACCATCATTAGCCTGGTCCTCACAGAGCGTTTACCCGACAGTCAGTTAACAGTTTTTGAATTGGTTGCATTAGGCAGACAGCCCTATACAAACTGGGTTGGAAAGCTAGAGAAGAACGATGTTGCAAAAATTAAGTGGGCATTAGAGCAAACAGAAACAGCTGCATTGGCTCATCGGTATTTTCATGAGTTAAGTGACGGTCAATTGCAACGGGTATTCATTGCAAGAGCACTGGCACAAGACACTCAAATTATTATGCTAGATGAACCCACAGCTCATTTGGACATGCATCACACCATCAAAATTTTTCAATTGCTAAAAAAGCTTTCACAAGAAACCAACAAGACGATTATTATGACAACCCATGAGGTAAATTTAGCCATTAGCTCAGCCGATCAACTTATTCTACTAACTGAAAAAGAGGTGGCTGCAGGCAAAAAAGAAGCATTAATTGCTAGCAATGCTTTTGATCACTTGTTTTCTTCAGAAATTATTAACTTTAACGCAACTTTAGAACAATTTATCGTGACTCAAAAACAATAAATTATACTTTTGATTTTTTATAAAAAAATAGTGTCCAATTATTAAAACCTAAACTATAATCTTTATACCTATGAAAAAAATACTTTTTGCAGCAAGCATATTCGCTTTTACCGCTACTATTTCTTCTCAAAGCACAACAGACACAGCTGTTAACTATGGGACTTCAATTACCGCTAAAGATCTTGGAAATCATTTATTTACCTATGCCTCTGATGAATTTGAAGGTAGAGATACAGGGGAGCCTGGTCAGAAAATGGCTGTTGAATATTTAAAGAATTTTTATGTGAGCCAAGGAATCATTTCACCCATAGGCGGAGATGACTATTACCAAGAAGTTCCTGCTGCATATATGAATAAGTTAAGTAGACGTGGACAAATAAAAGATTCTGAAAATGTACTTGCGTATATCAAAGGTTCTGAAAAACCAGATGAAGTCATTGTAATTTCTGCACATCTAGACCACGAAGGAATGAACAAAGCCGGTGAGGTTTTTAATGGCGCTGATGATGATGGTTCTGGAACCGTGGCTATCTTAGAAATAGCAGCGGCTTTTAAAAAAGCTTTAGATGACGGAAATGGTCCAAAAAGATCTATTTTATTTTTACATGTAACGGGAGAAGAAAAAGGCTTGTTAGGTTCTAAATATTATACTGAAAACCCCATTTTTCCAATGGCAAATACCATCGCTAATTTAAATATTGATATGATTGGTAGAATAGATGAGCGTCACAAAGGAAACCCTAAGTATATCTATTTAATTGGCTCTGATAAATTAAGTACTGAACTACATGAAGTTTCTGAGGCAGTGAACAAAAAATACATGAATATAGAATTAGATTATAAATACAATGATGAGAATGATCCTAATAGATTCTACTACCGATCAGATCATTATAATTTTGCAAAAAATAATGTGCCTATCATCTTCTATTTTAATGGAACCCATGTAGATTATCACAAAAAAACAGACACGCCAGACAAAATTAACTATGAGCAGTTAGAAAATAGAACACGACTTGTATTTTATACTGCCTGGGAAGTTGCCAATAGAGAGGGAACAATTGTAGCTGATAAGGTTGAAAAAGTGGAGAAAACTGAATAATTACAGCTATTCACAAGAATTTTAAAAGTCAACTCAAATGAGTTGGCTTTTTTTAATGCATTATTTTAAAAAGCAATTCTTTTAAGATATCTCTATTAGACTGGTTTGCTCCTACTCCTTTGCTTTTTACATCAGCATCGCGTAACAAAGAAATAATTTGTGCCACCTTACGCATCGGATAGTTTTTAGCAGCTGTGATATAATCTACCACAAAAAAAGTACGAATTCCTAAGGCTTTAGCTACGTGATCTCTAGATTTATTTTGCAATCCGTGATATATTAACAGCTGGGTAAAATAACTATTTAGCAAAGAGATGGTCATCACCAATGGATTGCCTTTTGGGTTTTGTGCAAAATACTGGATGATCTGATTGGATTTTAAAATATTCTTCTCTCCTACTGCCTTTCGCAATTCAAAATTATTATAGTCTTTAGAGATGCCAATATTGTCTTCTATATGCTGGGGTGTAATAATAGTTTGAGGTGGCAATATGGTAATAAGCTTCTGTAACTCATTGTTAATCTTACTTAGATCATTTCCTAAAAACTCTACCAACATTTGAGCTGCTTTGGGTTCTACCTGGTAGTTTTTTCCTCCTAGCACCCTTCGTATCCAGTCTGACACCTGGTTTTCATACAAGCGTTTGCTTTCATATACCAGTCCTGATGAACGTATTGCTTTAAATACAGCCTTGCGTTTGTCTATCTTATTGTATTTGTAGTTTAGCACCAAGACCGTAGACGGTTGTGGGTTTTTAGCATACGCCGCTAATTTGTCTATGGTTCTGCTTAAATATTGTGCTTCTTTTATAATAATCACCTGCTTTTCTGCCATCATAGGAAAACGCTTTGCGGCCCCTACAATATCTTCTATTTCTACATCACGACCATACATGACCGTTTGGTTGAATTCTTTTTCTTCTTCCTGTAAAATATTCGCTTCAATAAAATCAGAAATCTTATCTATATAATACGGCTCTTCACCCGTTAATAAGTAGATAGGCTTTACCATTCCACTTTTAATATCAGAAACAATTTCATTTATTTCATTCATACGATATACTATAGTACCCTAGACATTAGCCACTAATTACTTAAAGTGAATTGTATATAACAGCTGCCTAACAATTAGCGTAGTTTTTATTACATTTAACCCATGCAAGAACTGAATTTTCCATCCTATGCATTCCGACTCAAATCTAGCGAAAATAAGACACTTATTTTTGATATTATTAGAAAAAAATATGTGGTTTTAACACCAGAAGAATGGGTGCGGCAGCATGTGCTTCGGTTCTTACTAGAAGAAAAGAACTATCCTGCTTCGTTAATTGCCGTAGAAAGGCAACTTAAAATACATACCAGAACCAAGAGAACCGATATAGTGGTGTATAATACCCAAGGCACTCCAGAGGTATTAATAGAATGCAAAGCCCCCAGTGTAAAAATAACACAAGACGCCTTTGACCAGATTGCACGCTACAATCTCACCGCCAAGGCATCCTATCTAATGGTAACCAATGGCCTATCACATTTCTTTTGTCAGATAGATGCTGAAAATGAAACCTATGTTTTTTTAAAGGACATTCCGGCGTATTAGAATAATAATGGCTATTAAATTTTATTACTACACACTTTAATACTATTATTAATTTTTCAAATTGTTCTATTTTGGCTTATTTCTATGAATGTTTTGAATTAAGACGAGACGGAACAGATGGCACAGACAGGGTTGTAATGATTAATAGGTGCTATTTAAAAAATATACAACTACTCATCCTCATCA
>JABHYI010000228.1 GCA_018656255.1 Bacteroidota bacterium | reverse complement strand
GCCATAGAAGCCTCTTTGAGTGCTAGTGAGTTTGCCTCTATGCTTTCTTTTAGATGGGCTATGCGAGAAGTGAGGGTTTGGATGGGCATTGAATATTGCGGTTCAGAACGCATTTTATCTAAATTTCGTTCTAGTTTTTTACTGAAGGTTTTCTCTTCTTCTTCCCATGCTTTCTCTTCTTCTCCCCATGCATGGACGTTTGTGACTGTCGCGATAAAGGCGATGAATAATAGGCAGTTTATGATTTTTTTATTTAATACTGTAACTTGTTTGGGAAGATTGTGTGGTGACATAAAAACTCCAGCTAAGGTGATTGACAAGTAAGTTGATAGGCCTAAGTATAGGTTGTTTTGTGATGTCTGCAAAGGAAACTATCGTATACTTAATAATTTATTAAGTATTTCCACTTCTCCACTACGACGTTCTTGCTGAAGCCTGTGCATTGGATTAAAGTAATATTCTACGTAAAATTTTTCATATGCTGTTTGAGAGAGCCTAGGAATTGATTGTAATATTTTCGGAACCTTATCTACGTCTGCTTGCGCTTGTAAGGTTTCGGCATAGCCATGTAATAGTGGAGATAAGGGGTGATTTAAAGAGTGTAACAGTTTAGTGCATTTTTTATTGCTGAGGTCACTAAAGGCCGGAGAAGACTGAACTTCACAAATGATGTTTTTTTGAGCCTGTAATAAAAAAAGACATTTTTCTAATTTAGCTAGAGTAAGCCTTTCTAGCGATAATCGCGCTTGATGTTTTTCAATGTTTGTATCATCTATGATTACTTTATTGGTTGGTTTATCATGAATTGAGTGCCGGCTGTGTACACGGAAGCTGCCACGTTTACGGGCAACTTCCTGTTTTGTGGTAACCATATCAGCTATTATTGTATCAATTTGACCTTGACTACCTTTTATTTTTTGTTGTGTTGTTTGCATGCTAGTTTCGATATTGGTAATTGCTGAAATCAAAATATTCTCACTGTAGGTATTGAGTACCAATAACGAGCAAGAGATCAAAAATAATCGATACATAGTGTGCCTATTTTAAATAGTCAGTTGTTTTGATAGGTCCTTAAGTTTAATTAGTTGTTGAGCTAAATGCTCTACACCTTCATTAATATCGCGTCCCATCTCAATTACTGATTGAAGCCCTAAGTTGTATACTTTGTCAACCTGTGCTGTGCGTTCTATACTTCTGGAAAATTCAAGGGCATCTAAGATTTCACGTTTGGAACTCATGGTTTCACCCAACTCTCGGACGTCTTTTTGTATTTTTTTAGCTTTGAGATGTTCAATTATGGTTTCAGCTTCGGATGATGTCAAGTTGGGATTGTTGTGGCGTACTAAGTTAAGTACCCTTAGTTCGATAAGCCCTTGATAATATTGTTGACCTGCTGTACTTGCTTTTTCGAGTGTTTTAGTTACAAGTTTTTGTAATTCTTTTATAAACTTTTTAGCTTTGGATTTATCTAATGTTTGTACCTTTTTATGCATTAAGTTAAGCACCTTTAACTCTATCTTATTGGCATGATGTTGTTCTTCTAGCTGTTGGAGACAGGTGATGATTGTGTTAGCTTCTGATGATGTTGGAGGTGGAGATTTTTTTTGGTCTTCTGCTGATGGTATTCATATCGATTATATGCAACCTAACCAGGTGAGCATAGTATGCATGAGGTGACATGCTATGATTTGGGATATGGTGAGCATGGCCTAAGCGTGCTTGTTCATTTTCTAGATGCTTGCGAGTCGACAGATCGATAGCATTACATTGGTATTCTAAAACTGCATCTCCAGTCACACCTGCGGCTTTTCCTTTTTCACTATGTAGTGGACTAATGGATAGGATACTAAGTGCCAATACAAAAATAAATTTTTTGGTCATACGAAAAACCCCCTGTAATTAACGTATAAAATGTGTCTTATTTTAATTCTATGGTTAAATATAAACTATTAGATTTATATAATTCAATAGAATTTAATTTATATTGGGTTTAAACCTGTGTTTTTTTATA
This sequence comes from Bacteroidota bacterium, assembly GCA_018656255.1. GTDB lineage: Bacteria > Bacteroidota > Bacteroidia > Flavobacteriales > Flavobacteriaceae > Patiriisocius. Next base: position 292 of record JABHYI010000228.1, on the reverse strand, counting down.
AACAATAACGATAGCCTGTTGCGTTGTTGTTTATTTCGCGGTAGAAAGAAGGGGGTTTGTATTTTTATTTTTAGTAGGAGTATGTAATGAACAGAGGTTTTGGTTGGTTTATTTTCTTTGTAGTCGTAATTATTATTGCGTTCTGTGTTTATAGTTGGAAATACAAAGGCAAGGCGCCTGTTGCTGCAGCTCCACAAGCACAAGCTGTGCCAGCTCCAGCTGCTGCGGCACCTAAAGCCTAAGCACTGATTGATTTGTTCGGGAGTGAGTCTAAACCACGTTTTGGATTTGT
>JABHYI010000128.1 GCA_018656255.1 Bacteroidota bacterium | reverse complement strand
GACTTGTTCCAGGTCTTCGAGGAAAATGGATCTATAACGTGGCCTCTATTGCTGCATACGGTTCTATAATGATGACCTATTTTGGAGTTAACTTCTACTTAACTGGTTTGCACTCTTATGCAAGTGGAGATGTGCCCGTGACTCCCTCTTTTGTATATTATCTTGTAGCATTTTTAGTTGTATTGGCTATTGTGTCTTATCTTTTTTATAAAAAACAGTATATGAAAAAAGGATAGACCCTAGGTCTATCCTTTTAAAACAATAACAACTATTACTTAGTTATATAAAAAATCTGGTTGTAGATTAAGAAGATTAACATCTTCTTGTACAGCTTCTCCAATCTGTATTTTATTGTACAGATTTCTTGTCATTTCTTCAATCTCTATCTCTGAGGTATTTAGCTTTTTGGCTATTTTTTTGTTTTCTTTTCCTTCACTAATGTATTGCAATAACTTTATTTCTAATCCGTCAAGATCGTACTGCATGATTAGATTTTCTAGATACATTTCTTCTGTTAATTTTATAATATTGTCTCGCTCCATCATTTTTTCTTTATTTAAAAATATTTCCATTTCTGTTTTACGTGCTGCTGTTTCTTCTTTTATGTCTTTCATTCTAAATAGTATTGCATATGTCATTAACATCACATTAATGAAAAATGACACCTTTACTGCGGTCAATGAGACATTTAAAAAATTAATCCCAATTACTTGTAAAACGAAGTAATCAAGCACCAGCAATAGTGGTATTGCCATACCAACTACATAAAACTTTGAATAATTGTTTTTTAAGAATAACATAATACCACCTCCAAAGTAGCATGTCAATAGCGTGAAAGATATTATGTTAACCGCTACTGGAAGCATTGCATTGTCAACAAACCAGTGTGTTACAGATAGTCCTGCAGCAACTAAAAATAGAGGTACCGTAAATGTTTTCAATTTTGGAAAGTATTCTTTTATTGTTAAATACTGCGATGAATACAGTGCTACTAGACCTGCGGTAGCGCAAAGTATTGTTGTGGTAAGGGCAGTACCTTTAAATAAGGTGTCTTGAAACAATAGGCCAGAGAGGTTGTCTTCTCCAAAGAACAATAACAGGGTTCCTGTTACGGCTAATCCAAAATATCCAAAGACTTTTTCTTCGAATAAAAAGAAGCTTATCATGTTTAAAAGTAAGATGATGCTAATTGCTCCATAAAATGTACCATTTAAAAACAAGCTTCCAGTAGTATTGGCTTCACTTTTTTGTGAAACTACACTTGCTTTGGATACTGCTTTTATCGGCAAGGCCATTGCAGTGATACTAGTAAAGTTACTTACACTAGATAATAATGAACTTTGAGCAATACGTTCTTTACTTTTGTTTTCTGCTTTTGCTGTTACAGCACCATAACTAAATAGGCACAAAAGTAAAAACAAACAAAACTTGGGGGCATTCGTTTGATGTTTCATATTAGTAGGTTTAATTTATTTGGGACCGGCAAGATACAAAACATTTACACTTTAACTAATAAATATGCATTTAATCGATGAAATGCACAAAAAAAAGAGTTTCACGTGTATGTGAAACTCTTTTTATATTCTATTTAATTGGTTTTTAGTGCCCTACCATATCTTCTGGTTTTACCCAAGCGTCAAACTCATCCTCACTTAAATATCCTAGATTTACAGCCTCTTGCTTTAGCGTAGTTCCATTTTTATGAGCTGTATTTGCTATTTCTGCCGCTTTATAATAGCCAATTTTAGTGTTTAATGCGGTAACAAGCATTAGGGAGTTATTTAACTGTTGGTCTATTACAGTTTCGTTGGCTTTAATACCACTTGCGCAATGCGCCTCAAAAGATAGACAAGCATCACCTAGTAGCTTTGCAGATTCCAACATGTTTGATGCCATCAAAGGTTTAAAGACGTTTAATTCATAGTGTCCTTGCATACCACCAACTGCTATTGCCATGTCATTACCTATTACTTGTGCACAAACCATGGTTAGTGCCTCACACTGGGTAGGGTTCACTTTACCTGGCATAATAGATGATCCAGGTTCATTGGCTGGGAT
>JABHYI010000104.1 GCA_018656255.1 Bacteroidota bacterium | reverse complement strand
TTTATGGTTCAATCCTACAAAAAAACATACAACAGCGACCCCTTATCTTAGGCTAGTTACTTATTTTAGGTCTTAGAACTTTATCTAATATTTGTGAAGAAAACACAAAGATAGCCACCCAATAAATAAGCTTTATAAATGATGGCAGGCTTTGTGTTATTAAACAAAACACTAGTGAGACTATAAAAAGTATTCACTATACAGACTACCCTCTTGCGGCTTTGAAACTCAATGGGGCTTAATCTAACGCAAACAACTTCCTTTAGATAGCGGTATGCTATTTCTTTTTGACCATCCAAAGCCGCCCCCTATTGTATATAATAACAAAAATGCCTTCTGGAAAACCAGAAGGCATTTATATAAACTTAAAAATAGTAGCTTATGCTTCTACCTCTTGGGTTTTAACCTCTAGTAAGTCACTAGCTTTTTTCTTAACAGTATCATACATCACTGGAGTTGCAATAAACAGTGAAGAGTAGGTTCCTACTACAACACCTACCATAAGAGCAAATATAAGTCCTCGGATAGATTCTGCTCCAATAAAGAAGATACACAACAATACAATTAATGTAGTTAAAGAGGTATTTAATGTACGGCTTAATGTACTATTTAATGCGCTGTTAATTACTTTACTAAATGCCCATTTTGGATTGTCATTAAAGTACTCTCTAATACGGTCAAAAACAACCACGGTATCATTTAATGAATATCCAATTACCGTTAATATCGCAGCGATGAATGACTGGTCAATCTCCATACTAAATGGCATAATGTTTTGCGTTAAAGAGAAAACTCCTAACACCAATAACACATCATGGAATACCGCAACTACAGCTCCCAAACTAAATTGCCATCTTCTAAAACGAACTAAGATATACAAGAACACTACAAATAAAGATCCAAATACAGCCCAGAAAGAATTTTTCTTGATATCATCTGCAATAGTAGGACTCACCTTATAGTACTCCATAATACCAGCAATCTTTGCCGTATTATCTTCTCTAAACTCATCGTAGGTCATGCCCTGTGGAAGGTATGATTTTACACCATCGTATAGTTTTACTTGTACTTCGTTATCAATCTCAGATCCAGTCTCCCCAACTTTGTATTTTGTAGTAATTTTTAACTGGTTATTAGCTCCATAGGTTTTGGCCTCTGCACTATTGAATTGCGCAATTAAATCTTCTTCTACCGCTGATGCATCAACATCTTGAGCGAAACGAACAGTGTATGTTCTTCCTCCAACAAAATCAACACCTTGATCAAGGCTGTTTGTTACCAAAGATCCAATACTTACTGTAATTAAAATAGCAGAAATCACATAGGCTATCTTACGTTTCCCTAAGAAATTAATATTCACATTTTTAAACAAGTTTTTTGTTACTGATGTAGAAAATGCTAATGGCTTCCCGTTTTTGGTATACTTATCAATAAATAATCTTGTTATAAAAATTGCAGTAAACAAAGAGGTAAGAATACCTATAAGTAAGGTAGTTGCAAACCCTTGAATAGGTCCTGTTCCAAAAATTAGTAATATTAAACCAGTAAGTCCTGTTGTAATGTTGGCATCTAAAATAGAAGACAATGCATTTTGAAAACCATCCTTGATACTATCTTTTTGAGACTTCCCTTTAGCTAGCTCTTCCCGAATACGCTCAAATATAAGTACGTTAGCATCTACAGAGATACCAATAGTAAGTACAATACCGGCAATACCAGGTAAGGTTAATACAGCTCCAAGACCTGCAAGTACTCCAAAAATAAACAGAATGTTTACAATAAGGGCAACATCAGCAAAAGCTCCAGCCTTACCATAATAACCAACCATCCAAAACAATACCAGAAGCAGTGCAATACCAAAAGAAATCATACCACTTGTAATGGCTTCCTGCCCTAGAGTTGGTCCAACAACTTCTGCCTGAATAATATCTGCAGAGGCGGGTAATTTACCCGCTCGTAGAACGTTTGCTAAATCTTGTCCTTCTGTGATGGTAAAGTCTCCAGTGATTTCACTTCTACCTCCAGCAATACCTCCTGGTGAGGTAACTCCTGGTGCAGAGTATACAATATCATCTAAGACAATAGCAATTTGTGATGAATTTTTATTTGCATTTTTGGTCATCTCTTCCCAAATCTTAGCTCCTTTACCATTCATCTGCATAGAAACAGCAGCATTGCTAAACTGGTCATAGGTTTGAGCAGCATCTGTAACAACACCACCAGCTAGTGGAGCTCTCATGTCTCTATTACCCTTAATAGCGTAGAGGCCAGAAGTCATTATTGTAGTTCCGTCTACTAGCTCAGTTTCTACAGGCTTCTCCCAAACAAACTTAGTGAAACGTTGTTGCTGTGGTAATAAGGCTCTTACTTGAGACATACGCAGGTAAGAATTAACAACAGCAGTATCTTTTAATTTAAAGGTTCCAAGTACAGGACGACCATTAAATCCAGGAGAAACTAATTTTGAAAATAAAGGATTTGCTTTTTCAAGCGCCTCTTCTGTTTCTTCTACTTCTTCTCCTGCAAGTAAATCATCAACAGTACTTTGTGTGTCTGGTGTATCTTGTTTTTCAACCTGGGTATCGGGAGCCTCATTTGCTTTTGCAAGCTCAGCTACTTTATTATTTGCAAGTTGTAAAAACCCTGCCATTTCTTCGCTCTTGTACACATCCCAAAACTCAAGTTGCGCTGTGCTTTGTAATAGCTTAGAAACACGTTCTTTATCCTTAGCGCCTGGTAATTCTACCAATATACGTGCAGAGTTTCCTAAACGCTGAATGTTTGGTTGTGTTACCCCAAATTTATCTATACGCTTACGTAGTACTTCGAAAGCCGATGTGATAGACTCATCAATCTTTCTGTTAATTACTTTCTTTACCTCATCATTGGTCATAGTAGCATTAATATCATCTTCCAATCCTTTGTTGAAGAAAATATCTGGAGATGCCAGTACATTGTCACCATCAAGGGCTTCAAAAGCGGTATAAAAAGACTCTAAAAAAGTATCTTGAGAATCTTTTTGTAATTCACCTGCATTTGCAAGTGCCTGGTTAAAGGCAGGATCTTTGGTATTGTTTGATAATCCTTTTAAGATATCTTGAACAGAAATCTGAAGAATAACATTAATACCACCTTTTAAATCAAGTCCTTTATTAAGCTCTTTTTCTTTAGCAGTTTTGTAATCAATACCCATCATTATTGGGTAACTAGAAACACTATCAAGATACGCTGCCTCTGCAGCTGCTCTTTGATTTGGTTGATCTTTAGTGAACTTTGCATTTGCATACTGAGTTGCACTGTCTTCTACTGTATTTGCAAGATATGTGTATGATAATTGGTATAAACTTACCAAACCAAACAAGATCGCAAACAGTGTAATGAGTCCTTTATTTTGCATGTTGTTGTTGTTTTATTGTCAATTTTTTGTCGGGCGAATATAAAAAGTATTGCCCGATTTGACACTATGTATTAAAAATAAAAATAGTTGAATATGTTCTCTGGCATCAAAAAGCACTAAAATAGCGTAATTAAGATGTGTAGCTGAGTAAAGACAGTAAGGTGTACTACCGAAACTTTTAAAGAAAATAAGCGCTACAGTTTTTAAACTATTGGGCCTGCTCTTACTTGTGGAATCTTGTAAGAAAATTCAGTAAGGAGTAATGAAACAGCACCTTGTGCTATTAATGATACGGTAGTAATTTTATTTTGTTGCGCAATTTGATTGCCACCAATAGCACCATACACCTTTGCGATGAAGTATCTATGGGTTTTACCTTCAAAAGTAAGTACTAGCCCGTTTAAATCTGGCTTTATATCATACTGCTGCTGGATTTCATAGACATCTAGCTTGTAGACAGATGAAGTATCAAAAGGAGGGGCTTGTTTGTTAGGAAAACTACTATCGGAAGCAACTCCTTCAAGCGCTTCTTTGTTTGAAGAAAGCATACCCTTTACAGCTTCTGTATCTATAGTACTGTAGTAGGATATCGTTAAAACACCACTTGCACTTTGCTCTACTTTTATGCTTTTGGCACCAATGTCATGTAATTTATTTGTTACAGCTGCTAAGGTTTTTTGAGCATTAGAGAGACTAATGTTATCACCAGCAAACTCAACAACTATTTGTTGATTAGGTTGCGCGATTTGCTCTAGAGTAAGGCCTACAAGGACCACTAGAATTACAAAGGAGCGTAAATACCATTTTGTTTGCATACTGGCAAATATAAAAAAATAAAGACTGTATTACTACAGTCTTTATCAATATAATAAGATTAAAATAGTGGCACTAGAAACTTAACAAACCATTAGTCTTGGTAACACCTGCAGCACTTTGTTGCATGTGTTGTTTTTCAGCATCACTTAAATCTATGTTTACAATTTTTTCGATTCCTGATCTACCCAAAACTACAGGAACTCCAATACATAAATCAGTAAGCCCATACTCACCTTCTAGGAGTACAGAACATGGAAATATTTTTTTCTGATCACAAGCAATAGCTTGCACTAAACCAGACACTGCAGCACCTGGAGCATACCAAGCAGAAGTACCCAGCAAACCTGTTAGTGTTGCACCACCTACTTTGGTTGCTTCTCTAACTGCGTCCAAACGCTCTTGAGATATGAACTGTGTTACAGGAACACTATTTCTTGTCGCCAAACGTGTTAAAGGAACCATTCCTTTATCACTATGACCTCCAATTACCATTCCGTCAACATCACTAATAGGAGCATCTAAAGCCTCTGCTAGACGGTACTTAAAACGAGCACTATCTAAAGCTCCACCCATACCAATAATTCTATTTTTTGGTAATCCTGTTACTTTATGCGCCAAATACGTCATGGTATCCATTGGGTTACTCACCACAATTAATATAGTATCTGGAGAATGTGCCACCAAACTAGTAGCAACCATTTTTACAATACCTGCATTAATACCAATTAGCTCTTCACGAGTCATACCTGGCTTACGAGGTATACCACTTGTAATAACACAAATATCACTGTTTGCTGTTTTGCTGTAATCATTGGTAGACCCAACAATACGAGTGTCAAAACCATTTAGTGAAGCTGTTTGCATTAGATCCATGGCTTTACCCTCTGCAAATCCTTCTTTAATGTCTAATAAAACGACCTCACTTGCAAAATTTTTAATTGCAATATACTCTGCACAACTAGCACCTACGGCGCCTGCACCAACAACTGTTACTTTCATATCTATGTTCCGCGATGGCGGAAATTTTATTTATGGTTTGTGTTTGATATACAAACCGAATTAAACTTAATTTAATGTTTTTTTGAAATTTGATGATTCAAAAATTTCGATGCAAAAATACAACTATAAGTAAGAAATATGAGGAGTTCTTTATAATTTATAATGTATTGATAAATTGGTGTTTATAAACTTCCCTAAAGTCACGTTTGACGCCAAATACCAATTATGCATATGATAATTCACTCCTATATTTCCGCGCATCATAACACTTGTATCCTCTAGGGCAGTAAAGGCATCATTCAAAAGCCCTAATAAAAAATCTCCCTCTCCTCCCATTGTATAATCAAACTGATTTGCAGAAACAGCAAAAGCACCCACAAACTCAAATTTGTTAATTCTTTTTGAGGCAATCAGCTGCCCCGTAAAAGCATTAGCATTAACAGTTAACGAATTAATAACAGCCAATGCATCTTGATCTGGATCTGTAGAAGTAATCTCAAAACCGTCAAAGAAAATTTTCGAATCAAATAAAGAGTAGACCACTTGCACTGCAACTTGAAGCGCCTGAGAATCTGCATTGCCCCCCAACCAATACTGGCTTATATTATGTTTGATTGCACCTCCAAAAGTTTTATAACCTGAGGCATCAATTTTTACCTCTGGAACAAATTGTAATGTTAACTCTGTTTGCCCCCAAAGCCCAATAGAGCCTTGCAAGTATGGATAATAAAAAACCTGCTGCTTTGCACCCTCAAAGGTTTGTAACTCGTAGTCATCCTCGCCTAATGTAAAATCATAGAACACACTGGTTTCTCCTCCTAGAGCCGTTGGCACTTGGGCAGTTTGGGCATCTCTTATATCTAGACGAGTAAAATCTTAATCATTTACTACAAATGATTTTTGAGCATTAGATACTGGCAAGGCATTTACGTGCATAGACACATCTACCTCAAACAAATCTAAACTCTTGGCAGAACTATACCAAGACCCTGTAGATTGGTATACCGCAGCCTCTGCAGCTGGAGAGACATACTTATTACTTATTAAAAGCATATCTACTAAAAAATCTTCTACATCTGTAAGATATGTATTTTGAGCAGCTGCTATCACCGGAAATAAAAAAAGCAAAGCGATACAGTGTATTGCTTTGCTTTTTGGAAGAATATTTTTATGCATCGATATTGGCATATACTGCATTTTTCTCGATAAATTCTCTACGAGGCGGTACCTCATCACCCATAAGCATAGAGAATACTCTATCTGCTTCTGCGCCACTATCAATAACTACTTGACGTAGGGTTCTAAAGTCTGGGTTCATGGTTGTATCCCATAATTGTTCAGCATTCATCTCTCCAAGACCTTTATATCTTTGGATTTTACTGCCATCTCCAAACTCTTTCATGAATGTGTCACGCTCTGCATCATTCCAGGCATATTGTTTTTTAGCTCCTTTTTTAACCAAATAAAGAGGCGGTGTAGCAATATATACATTACCATTTTCTACCAATTCTTTCATGTAACGGAAAAAGAACGTTAGTATTAAAGTAGAAATATGACTTCCATCCACATCGGCATCACACATAATGACCACTTTATGATATCGAAGCTTCGAGAGGTTTAACGCCTTGCTATCTTCTTCAGTACCTATGGTAACACCTAGGGCTGTAAATATGTTTCGTATTTCTTCATTTTCAAAAACCTTGTGTTGCATGGCTTTCTCTACATTCAAGATTTTTCCTCGCAGTGGTAGAATTGCCTGAAATTTTCTATCACGACCTTGTTTTGCAGTTCCCCCTGCAGAGTCTCCCTCGACTAAGAAAACTTCACACTTTTCTGGATCTTGCTCTGAGCAATCACTGAGTTTTCCTGGCAAACCACCACCACTCATAACAGTTTTACGCTGCACCATCTCTCGAGCCTTACGAGCTGCATGTCTTGCAGTAGCTGCCAGGATTACTTTTTGAACAATGGTTTTAGCATCTGATGGGTTTTCTTCTAGATAGTTTTCAAGCATTTCAGAAACAGCTTGACTCACAGCAGAGGTTACCTCTCTGTTTCCTAATTTTGTTTTGGTTTGTCCTTCAAATTGAGGCTCTCCAACCTTAACAGATATAATAGCTGTTAATCCTTCTCTAAAATCATCTCCAGCAATATCAAACTTTAATTTATCTAACATCCCTGAAGCATCTGCATACTTCTTTAGTGTATTTGTTAACCCACGACGAAAACCACTTAGATGGGTTCCTCCCTCGTGTGTGTTAATGTTATTTACATAAGAATGCAAATTTTCTGTGTAAGAGGTATTATACACCATGGCAACCTCAACAGGAATACCATTTTTTTCTCCTTCCATAGAAATAACATCTGCGATTAGCATCTCACGATTTCCATCTAAAAAACGAATAAATTCTTTTAAACCTTCTTTACTGTGAAAGGTCTCTCCTTTAAAAGTTCCATCCTCTTCTGTGACACGTTTATCTTCTATAGTTATAGTGAGTCCTTTGTTTAAGTAAGAAAGTTCTCTTAAACGATTTGCTAAGGTGTCATAATTAAACTCTAAGGATTGTTGAAAAATCTCGTGATCTGGCTTAAAAGTAACCATCGTTCCGCGAAATTCTGTTGTGCCAACAGTTTTTACTGGGTACATTGTTTTTCCTCGCTCATATTCTTGCTCGTAAATCTTACCATCACGATACACTGTTGCCTTTAAAGCACCAGACAAGGCATTAACAACAGAAACACCTACCCCGTGTAGACCACCAGATACTTTATAAGAATCTTTATCAAACTTACCACCAGCACCAATTTTAGTCATCACAACCTCAAGAGCAGAAACGCCTTCTTTTTTGTGAATATCTACAGGAATACCACGACCATTATCTGTTACAGTAATACTATTATCTTCATTTATCCAAACATTAACGGTATCGCAATATCCGCCCATTGCCTCATCAATAGAATTATCTACTACTTCATAAACCAAATGATGCAATCCTCTTACACCAACATCTCCAATGTACATCGATGGACGCATACGTACATGTTCCATACCCTCTAAGGCCTGGATTTGATCTGCACCGTAATTCCCTTTATTTTGTTCTTCGCTCATAAATACTTAAATTCAAAATGTTTGTATGACGGCCTTAAAAAAAACAGCTAAAAACACCTACTATAATCAACGTGTTTATGCTCCATTTTAACAACCTTAACAAATATAACCAAACCGATAGGAATACCTAGTAAATAGGGAGGCTTTAGCGGCTAAGTTATTAACAAATAATTGTGAAAAACCGCTCTGTTTTTTTTAAAGAAAACATGTAGTTTGCACTACAGTGATTTTTAACTTGTTTAGAGACATATTAAAGATCCGTTTATTGTAATTTACTTTCCTTGAAAGTTTTTAAAATCTCCTTATCAATTATCATTAAAAATGAAAAAAATGAAAAATTTAAAATTAACTACCCTTTTGTGCACACTTGCTTTAATGACAAGCCAGCTTACCTTTTCTCAAGAATTTAAAAAACTAGACAAAAGCCCTATGGATGTCGCTTCATTTCCATCTAGTTATAAAATCTCTGATAAAACAGTAAAAGTAACCTACTCTAGACCACAGTTAAAAGGAAGAGCGCTTTCTAAA
>JABHYI010000076.1 GCA_018656255.1 Bacteroidota bacterium | reverse complement strand
TGTACCTATAAGTGTTGTTATGGGTTTTGAATGTATTTCTCCTGTGGTGTTATTTACAAGCTCTATAACACAGCGCGTATCTGCCTCAAAAGACATCACCTCTATGTTTGCCTCTACCAATGCCTGGGAGGTTGTTATTTCTTGGGTTTTAATATAAACATCTTCAAGTCTTGCTAGACTGTAAGACACTAATGATACATCGCGCCAAATACCCATGGTTTTGATCTTTGGGCCCCAATCCCAACCGTACTGAAATTGTGGTTTGCGAGAAAACACTCTTGGACCTTCGGGGAGGGTATAGCCTAATTTTAATGAGGCCTTAGCTTCTATAGCATCTGGACTATATAAGGTTACCTCTAAGGTGTTTTGAAGTTGTAAAATTTCGGTTACATTAAATTCATAGGGGTTAAATGCATTATTGGTTTGTAGAATAAGATGGCCATTTAGTACCACCTTTGCATAGGTATCTAAACCCTCAAATTTAAGGATGTGCTGCTTTGCTTTTAAAAGTGAAGAAGAAATAGTAAAGGATTTTTTGTAACTCCAATCTTTTTCAGACACCCACTGAATACTGTCTTGGTTATTCAGTAAAAAAGGATTTGGAATTTTGCCCAGCCTTAGTAGGTCTGACTGAACGCTTCCAGGAACCTTAGCTGGTTGCCAACTTTGAGAGTCTACTCCTTGAAATTGCCAATCACTACCATTTAAGGAAAGTGTTTGATTTGGAGATTGCTGACAAGCTATTAATACTAGTGTTAGTAGAAACAATAAAAATATTCTCATGCTACTAAAATAAGCATCTTATTTACCATACAATAGCTCCTTTACCTTATAAACCAAAATTTCAAAGAAAAAATGATGCAGTTCATCGATTTTTTTGTTTACAGATACAGAAATTGACGTTTTTGACTCTTTTTTTGCCTAATAAACACGATAAAATGCAATATAAACACGATTAAATGCATAAAAAATAGAGAAAAATTAATTTTTTTTAATTTTTAACTTTTTATCAACAAACCCTTTATTAAAGCGGGTTTTGAGGATTATTTAGGTATTAGTTGTTTTAAAAAAACATCAATAAATACGATTAAGTGCGATAAATATCAGTTAAAGTGTTTTTGTATTGCATAAAGTTTTATATTTGAATCATCATCATGCCCCAAATTTGATGACCCCAAATTATGAAACCTATTAAACTTAGCCTACTTGCTATGGTTTTTTTAATGTCATTTGCTTCTTGCAGTAAAGAAGACATGGCCACAGAAATAATCGAAGATTACACCATTGATCTAAATCTTGCAAAAGAAACAAACTGGGAAATGGCAGAAGAAATTACATACTATATTAACCAGCACAGAAGCTCTATAGGTCTTAACCCAATTGAGGTAGATCAACAACATGGATCAGCGTATGCCGTAGAGCATACAAAATACATGATTGCTGTTGAAAATATGAACCATGATAATTTTCACTACCGAGAGCAGGCACTTACCTATCAAGGTGCCCAAAGAGTGGGAGAAAACGTAGCTTTTGGTTACCAAGATGGACAAAGTGTTGTAAGAGCCTGGCTTAATAGCCCAACACACAAAAGAAACATAGAGGGAGATTACACACGCTCAGGTTTTGGCATTATGCCAAACGCTAACGGAACATATTATTTCACCCAACTATTTTACAAAATATAATACCTACTTGTTTATTGTTTGATACTCCAACCCATAGCCGCCCCAAAGCTACTAGTTGGAGTTTTTTTTTGCATACATTCTAAAAAAGAGCCTCCCTGTTTTTCACATTGTAAATTTGATGTACTTTTATAGTATAACAAAAAACTGTAGCCATGGCAATTCAAAAACCGTTTAATTTAAATCAGTGGATTAAAGACAACAGAGCATTACTAAAGCCGCCTGTAGGAAACAAAAATCTATACAAAGAAGCTGGAGATTATATTGTCATGATTGTTGGAGGACCCAATGCCCGAAAAGACTACCATTACAATGAAACAGAAGAGTTGTTTTATCAATTAGAGGGTAACATTCAGGTTCATATACAAGAAGATGGTGTAAAAAAAACGATGGAACTTGGTCCTGGAGATATGTATCTGCATCCGGCCAAAGTGCCCCACTCTCCTGTGCGTGGCGAGAACTCTATAGGACTTGTAATAGAGCGCAACAGAAAAAAATTAAACGTCAATGACGGCTTACTTTGGTTTTGCGACACTTGCAATGAAAAACTACACGAAGTATACTTCCCCTTAAATGATGTAGAAGTAGACTTTTTTAAACATTTTAAAGACTTTTATGGCAGTGAAGATTTAAGAACCTGCAACAATTGTAAAACTATAATGGAGGTAGACAAAAGGTTTACTAACTAGAAATGGATTATAGAAAAAAGTTTTTTTTAGGGTTTTACCTTATTATGTTCTCGCTTTGCAATGGTCAAAAGCCCAAATTATATTTAGGAACAGAGTTGCAAAAAATATCTGAAACTCAGTACAATAAAATAGAAAAGGAAAGCCACCTTTTGCTTTCTTACCAAAGTGATTCTCTAGAGGTTTTTGTGAAAATGAAACGAGAAATCACTGGCGTACTCTCTAAAAAAGAGCTTAAAAATCTGCGCCTTGGCTATGAAATTTCTAGTTCAAAAAAATTAAACCCCCAACAAGGTATTGTGATCCAGTATTACCCAGGCGAGGACCCATGCAACAGCAGTGGCAACAGCTCTTTTGTTGAAAAAAAACATAGATCAAGTAAAAAACAAATAGAAAAAACAGCACAGTATGCGGCTTATTTTGTTTACAAAAACACTACTGGACTCCACCAATCCAAAAAAAGTGTGGATTGGTATTTGGACCACAATCAAACAATAGAAAATTTATTTTTCCCGTTACATTTCAACTGTGGTAGTTTTGTAATTATAAAGCCTAGTGGGGCGTATTACAGCTATAAATCAGAGTATTCAAACACTACACTGTTCAAGGTTTTAAGTAATTTTTAGTCCTATAATTTCGTGTAAATCAAATCTTTAAACACTACGGCCATGAATCTTTTTGTGAACGTGGGCAAAATCGTATCTTCGCGCCACAGGCTCAATAGATTAAACCCTTGAGAGTGCTAAAAAACAAAAACTACAGTACCTAATAAATTCCAATTTCGGAAAAACAACCCTTTATAAAAAGGGATAAAAAAATAAATTTTATGTCAACAGTAGCAAAAGACTTCGGTATGGACCAGGCGTTAAAAGAACTAGGGCTTAAAGCCGTAAATCAAGGTACCTCAACAGGAAACACGTGGTATCCAGGTGGAGCGCAAATCGCTTCATATTCTCCGGTAGATGGGGCTTTAATTGGTAAGGTTACCACAACTACAAAAGAAGAATACCAGACGGTAATCAAAACAGCTCAAAAAGCATTTTTATCTTTCAGAACAATGCCAGCTCCACTAAGGGGTGAGATTGTTCGTCAATTTGGTAACAAATTACGTGAACTGAAAAAACCTCTTGGAAAACTTGTTTCTTATGAAATGGGAAAATCACTTCAAGAAGGATATGGTGAGGTACAAGAAATGATAGACATCTGTGATTTTGCTGTAGGATTGTCAAGACAATTAAACGGACAAACCATACCCTCTGAGCGTCCAGGTCACGTTATGAGAGAACAGTGGCACTCACTAGGTATTGTTGGAATCATATCTGCCTTTAATTTTCCAGTTGCTGTTTGGGCTTGGAACACAGCCCTTGCTTGGGTTTGTGGTGATGTGTGTGTATGGAAAGGAAGTGAAAAAGCACCTATGTGCGCCGTGGCATGTCAAAACATTATTGCAGGTGTATTAAAAGACAACAACCTTCCAGAGGGAATCTCCTCTATTATTAATGGAGATTACACAGTAGGTGAAATGATGACTACAGATACCAGAATACCGCTAATATCTGCAACAGGATCTACTCGTATGGGAAGAATTGTTGGCGCAACTGTTGCCCAGCGTTTTGGTAAATCATTACTAGAATTAGGTGGTAACAATGCCATTATTATTACACCAACTGCAGATTTAAAAGTAGTAGTTCCAGGAGCTGTATTTGGCGCCGTTGGTACTGCAGGACAGCGTTGTACCTCAACAAGAAGATTAATTATTCACCAGAGTGTGTATAATAAAGTTAGAGATGCTATTGTGGGCGCTTACAAACAAATCACTATTGGTAACCCACTTGATGAAAACAACCATGTAGGGCCATTAATTGATGTAGATGCTGTAAACACCTACCTAGCTGCTATTGAAAAAGCAAAAGCTGAAGGAGGAACCGTACTTGTGGAAGGTGGCGTTGTTCAAGGTCCAGGTTTTGAGAGTGGATGTTATGTAAAACCAGCAATTATTGAAGCTAAAAACAGTTTTGAAATTGTACAACACGAAACATTTGCTCCTATTTTATACTTAATGAAGTATACAGGTGAGGTAGAAGAGGCTATCGAAATGCAAAACGGTGTTGCGCAAGGGCTTTCTTCTGCAATAATGACAAACGAAATGAAAGAGGCAGAAAAATTCTTGTCTTTTGCAGGGTCAGATTGTGGAATTGCTAACGTAAATATTGGAACTAGTGGTGCCGAAATTGGAGGTGCCTTTGGTGGAGAGAAAGAAACTGGTGGCGGCCGCGAAAGTGGTTCGGATGCCTGGAAAGTATACATGAGAAGACAAACCAATACGGTAAACTATTCTGACGAGCTCCCGCTGGCACAAGGAATTAAGTTTGATCTGTAAGGGATAAGGCTTCCTTATTTTTACACATACAATATAAAGCTCTAGAGGATCTAAATTATTCCTCTAGGGCTTTTTTAATTGCGGCCTTTTTCTTGTGGGTACAAGGTATAAACAGGATCACTTTGCCAAAATTCTTTTGTTGAGACATCCAATACAGATAGGCTCCCTTTGAAGGCTGCTCCAGTGTCTATATTCCAAAGATTTGCAAAACTTGTTGGAATTGTCTTGCCTATTTTTGTGGTAGGGGTATGGCCTATGTATATTTCTTTAAACAATAAGAGCCGTTTTGGATATCTATTGCTTTTTTTGGAGAGTAAAGGGTCTAAGCTACAGGCCATTTCCCAAAGAGACCTATCCCAATATACAAAATCAGGGTAAAACTCTTGTTTTGGCCCTGCTTGGTTGGTAAATCCTGCATGAACAAACAACCTGTTTTGCGAATCTATATAGTAGTTGTGTAGCGATTCTAGAAATGAAATATGCTCATTTTTTTCAGCTGGAGAAATATGCTTGTATCCTGCAATAGTAGCAGCTCCTCCATGAGCTACCCACAAAGGATTCGTGTCATTTTTGGTTAAATACCGATGTACTAGATAATCGTGATTTCCTCTCAGAAATATACACTGATGGGTTTTACTGATAGAAATTAAAAAGGAAATCACTTCAACAGCATCACTCCACCCATCCACATAATCTCCCAAAAAGACTAAAGTGTCTTCTTTAGAAATATGAGCACGACTCCACACCTGCTGCAAGGCTTTTAAACCTCCATGGATATCTCCAATGACTAAAGTTCTATTGGGTAAAGACATTAATAACCTAATTTTTCTCGTACTCTTTGCAG
>JABHYI010000227.1 GCA_018656255.1 Bacteroidota bacterium | reverse complement strand
ATTACCAGGAATTGGTAGTTACTAAAACAGCCGTGCAATACAAAGATATAAAGGCAACAAAAATTGTTTTTGCAGAAGGATCTGGGGTAGTACATAACCCATATTTTAGTGTAGATGTTTCCCCACACGGGAAAAAGGTTTTTGTTGGAAATAAAGGAGAGTATATTATTATTAAGGCTCCCGAGTTACAAAGCGAGGCTATTTTAAAGGGTCCTGTTATGATTATCCCTCTGGGTGATGATTTGTATAAGGTAGGTGCTAGTTATGGGCGGGATGATTATTCTAGCCACACCACCTTGGGGGCTTGTGAGGAAATTTCAGAAAAACTCAGCAAAATGATTTCTTGTGATTTTAGAGTTGTAGATCAAGTAACAGGAATACGCCCAACGGTAAAAGACAGAAAACCACTTGTTGGTTGCTTGCAAAATACAAAGAGTGTTTCTTTTTTAAATGGTTTGGGTACGCGCGGGCTTACAATGGCTCCCCAACTAGCGGCACATTTATATCGTTATTTAGAGCGTGATGTCCCTATTCCAGAAATAATTGATATCAAGAGGTTTGCCTTGTAAGGCCCAACGTTTTACACTTTACTTTTATCAAAAGAAAGGAAAAGATTGATCCAAATATTTCTTGACACTCTAGTAATTAGTGGAGACATTACAATAAGAGTTGTTACAATGGCAATAAAAGAGGCTTTTAACCCAAGGCCAATCATGCCATATGCAACAGTGAAGGCTGCCACTGCTACTGCTACACCAACGGCATAGCTTACATACATGGCGCCATAGAAAAAGGAAGGCTCTATTTTAAATTTGGTCTTACAATGCGAGCAGCGCTCATGCATTTTTAAGCTTTGAGAAATGCTATACACTTTATTGTTCTTGTACATTTTACCACTGTGACAAACGGGACATTTACCTGTAAAAATACTGTAGATTTTATTCCCTTTCATAGCGCCAATTTTTGTTTTTTTAACACTACAAAAATAAGCATCTTTGCAAACTGAAATAGCGCATTTATTTCAAGATGTTATCAAAATAAACTATGCTTAATATACACAATCTATCTGTTTCTTTTCAAGGAACCTATTTGTTTGAAAAAATCACCTTTCAGCTATCTGGCGGAACCAGGGTGGGTCTTGTAGGTAAAAACGGCGCCGGGAAATCTACCTTACTTAAAATAATTTCTGGAGAACAGGAATATGATCAGGGCGCTATAGCCATGGATAAGGACGTGTCTATAGGTTTTTTAAAACAAGATATTGATTTCACCAAAGGTAGAACGGTACTCCAGGAATCTTACGAGGCTTTTATAGAAATAAAAAAACTGGAAGGGCAACTAGAGGAGATAAATACCCAGCTAGCCACCAGAGAAGACTATGAAAGTGATAGTTATAACCAGCTCATGATAGATCTAAACGATGTACAGCATCAATATGAGATACTGGGGGGTTACAATTACCAAGGGGAGACAGAGCGTATTTTGCAGGGTTTAGGATTTCAAAGAGAAGACTTTAACAAAGTCACAGAAACCTTTTCTGGAGGGTGGCGTATGCGTATTGAGCTTGCAAAATTACTACTTCAAAACAATGATATTTTACTTTTGGATGAACCTACCAATCACCTTGATATAGAATCTATTTTGTGGTTAGAAGAGTTTTTGAAAAATTATGCAGGGGCTGTAGTGGTGGTGAGTCACGATAAAATGTTCTTGGATAATATTACCAATAGAACCATTGAGATTTCTCTGGGTAAAATTTATGATTACAACAAACCGTATACAAAGTATTTGGTGCAACGTCAAGAACTAAGAGAGCAGCAATTGGCTTCTCAAAAAAATCAGCAAAAACAAATTGAGCAAACAGAAAAGTTAATTGAGAAGTTTAGAGCCAAGGCCAGTAAAGCAACCATGGCCCAGTCTCTGATTAAAAAACTTGACAAGATTGACAGAATAGAGGTAGATGAGGATGACAACAGTGTGATGTCTTTAACATTTCCGGTAAGTGTGGTGCCTGGAAAGGTGGTTATAGAAGCAGAAAATATATCAAAAAGCTATGGAGATACAGAGGTGTTACGTGGTATTGATTTACGTGTAGAGCGAGATACCAAAATTGCTTTTGTAGGACAGAATGGGCAAGGGAAATCTACCCT
>JABHYI010000224.1 GCA_018656255.1 Bacteroidota bacterium | reverse complement strand
ATCTTCTTCACCAATGGTAATTTCAAGAATTTTTTTTATTTCTTTGGTAGACACATCTTCTCCTTGGTCGTTTTTCATGGATTCACTAAAAAACTCTTTGATGAGCTTTGTACCATAAGGGGTATCTACGTATTTACTATTTGCAACTCTAGATACAGTAGAAATATCCATGCCAATGGTATCTGCAATATCCTTTAAAATCATGGGTCTTAACTTGCGTTGATCTCCAGATAGAAAGTAGGCTTCTTGTTGGTGCATGATAGCATTCATGGTTACAAAAAGAGTTTGCTGCCTTTGTTTAATTGCATCAATAAACCACTTGGCTGCGTCTAATTTTTGTTTGATAAATAGCACTGCCTCTTTTTGTGATTTTGATTTGTCCTTAGACTCTTTATAGCCTTTAAGCATGTTAGCGTATTCTCTAGATACATGCAACTCTGGAGCATTTCTTCCATTGAGCGTTAATTCTAAGCTGCCTTCAACTATGGTAATGGCGAAATCTGGCACAACATGCTCTACCATTCTTGTATTACTTGAAATAGCTCCTCCCGGCTTTGGGTTTAAACTTTCAATTTCAGCAATTGCCTCTCTAAGTTCGTCCTCTGAAATACTAAACTTTTGAAGGAGTTTCTTATAATGTTTTTTTGAGAAATGATCAAAGGTTTCTTTTAAAATACGAGACGCTAAAACAACTTTTGAGTTTTGTTGCTTTCTTTTTAGTTGCAGTAATAAACACTCCTGTAAATCTCTGGCTCCAACCCCTGCAGGGTCTAGTTCTTGCACTTTTTCTAGCACACTCTCTACAGCAGCCTCTTGGGTATACACATTTTGAGTAAAGGCCAAATCATCAACAATATCTGCAATTTCTCTTCGTATATAGCCGCTTTCATCTACGCTTCCAACCAAGAATTTTGCAATTTCTTTTTCATTTTCTTCAAGTCTATAAGTGTTTAATTGCTGCATCAGATGCTGGGTGAAGGATTGACCTGCTGCATAAGGTATATGGGTTTGCTGATCATCTGCACTATAGTTATTTGCATTTAACTTATAACTAGGGGTTTCATCATCACTTAGATAATCATCTATATTTATTTCAGGAGCTTCATCTATAGTTTCTTGGTACTCATCATTAATATCTTCATCAAACTTTTCTGGTTCCTCTTTCCCGCCTTCTAGTGCAGGATTTTCGTTCATCTCTTGAGAAATACGTTGCTCAAAAGCCTGCGTTGGCAGTTGAATTAACTTCATCAACTGTATTTGTTGTGGAGATAATTTCTGAGATAACTTAAAATTTAGAAACTGTTTTAGCATTGAAAAATGATGTGAACTATAAAGTTAAAAAAAACCAGCTATATACAAAACGGTACTGCGCTGGTTTTAATATGTGGTATGTGTTTTATTTTTAAAACTCTGCGTTACCAGGTGTTCTTGGATAAGGAATCACATCTCTAATGTTTCCCATGCCAGTTACAAAAAGCACAAGGCGCTCAAAACCAAGTCCAAAGCCACTGTGGGTACAAGTGCCAAACTTTCGAAGGTCTAGATACCAATATAATTCTTCTTCGCTAATATCCATAGCTTTCATCTTTTGTTTGAGAACATCATACCGCTCCTCACGTTGAGAACCACCAACTATTTCTCCAATACCTGGAAATAAAACATCCATGGCGCGAACCGTTTTCTCATCTTCATTTAAGCGCATATAAAATGCCTTAATGGTAGCGGGGTAATCAAACAAAATTACCGGACACTTAAAGTGTTTTTCTACCAAAAACCGCTCATGTTCACTTTGTAAATCTGCGCCCCACTGGTTTATAGGATACTTAAATTTCTTCTTCTTGTTGGGTTTGCAATTCTTTAAAATATCAATTGCTTCTGTATAGCTTACACGCTTAAAATTGTTGTCTATTACAAAATGTAATTTCTCACGCAATGTCATTTCTTGACGCTCTGCAGCAGGTTTGCTTTTGTCTTCTTGGATAAGTCTTTGCTCTAAAAAGGCTAAATCGTCTTGGCAGTGTTCTAGCGCGTAGGAGATTACATACTT
>JABHYI010000016.1 GCA_018656255.1 Bacteroidota bacterium | reverse complement strand
GTAAGCTCATATCAAAATATATTTATGAAGTACTTTTATTCTATTATTTTTGCTTCCTATGTACGATTTTCTAAAAGTTTGCTAATTACTCTAAATACAACACTTTTATATGAATAATAAATTACTACCCGCCCTTGGAATTATTATTGCCTCGGTTATCTTACTAACAATATCTGAAATTACAACCCAGGAGTCTGTCCAGATTTTTATTAAAAAGTATTCCTTTTTGGGTATTATATCTGGAATGCTACTAGGGGTTGCTGTCACTAAGTATATAAACAAATCAAACCAAGACAATTAATACCTGCCTTGTCTTAGCATACATATATTGATAAAATGAACATCGTATTTAAAGAAACACAAAAATTCTCTCAATGGTGGCTTTGGCTGATTTTAATCGGAATTGGAATTTTACCGATTTTAGGAATTTATAAGCAATTAATTATAGGGGAAAAATTTGGAGACAAACCAATGTCTGACCTCGGTATTATCATTTTCGCTCTGTTTGTTTTTAGTTTAATTGCTATGTTTTGGTTCATGCAACTGAAAACCGAAATTGACCAAAATGAAATCCGTATGCACTTTTTTCCATTGGTTAAAAAACGAGTAAACTGGAAAGAAATAAAAAATGCTGAAATTGTGAATTACGGTTTTGTTGGAGGTTGGGGAATACGGCTTTGGACAAAATACGGAACTGTTTACAATATGAAGGGAAATAAAGGATTAGCCATAGCGCTTACTGATGGTAATAAATTTCTAATCGGGACTCAAAAACCAGAGGAACTAACTGCCATTCTAGAAAAAATAAGTGCCAGGAATATCAAGTAATTAGGTCTGGGCAATACAATAGCAATTAAAAAAACGAGATTTAGATCAAAAAGCAACACACCTTAATTGGAATAGGTGTTACGTATCTTTTCAAAGTTTGTTGTATTTGTTGTTTTTATGTTTTTAATAAAACAGCACCATAGCGTTATACCGAGTCTTTTTTTTTATTTTTACGTTAAATACATTCACAATCGCAGCTCACACATATCTTCTTGAAACCTCTATTGATTCTGTAAATAAAAAGCTCTGGAACCAGCTACAGCATGGCCAAGATTGTTTTTTGTCTATAGCATATTTAACTGCCATAGAGCAAGGCTTTTCTAAGGAGTTAGACTTTTGCTATGTTATTGTTTTGGATACCCTAACATCAAAGCCCTTATTAATAGCTTCCTTTCAACTGGTTCCTTTTGTGTTTAAGGGTGATTCTCAGCCTCCAAAAATAGTACGTCATTGCTCCCAGAAAAGCGATGGGTTTTTTATGCTCAACATGCTGGTTTGCGGCAGTGTATTTATGGCCGGAGAACACGGTTTTATAAAATCTAACACCATAAATAACAAGACTGCTTTTAGCCTTGCTGAAAAGGCGATGAGTAAGGCCCATAAGGCATTGCGCAAGGGTATATCAAAAAAGATTTCTGTGCAACTTTTTAAAGAGTATGTTCCCCAAACTATCTCAAGTAGTAGCTACTTACTACAAAAAGGATATCAGGATTTTGAGATTGACATGTATATGTCTTTACCAATTGCACCTTCTTGGAACTCTATAGAGGCTTATTTTGACACTTGTAAGGCAAAGTTCAGGACCAAGGCTAAAAGTGTATTTACAAAAGCAGCAACGCTCTGTATAACATCCTTTACTGAAACCGAAATTTTAGCCCGTCAACAAAAAATAGATAACCTATTTCTGCAAGTCTTAGGAAAATCTGAGTATCAATTTGGGGTCATGAATGCTGTTGGTTTTGCTTTGCTAAAACGCCATTTAGGGAGCCAATTTATCTTTAGAGCAGTACTACTTGAAGATAAGCTTGTTGGCTTTAGTACTTCTTTTATTAACCAAACTGCACTAGAGGCTAATTTTGTAGGAATCGATTATGATCAAAATATCAAATACGCTATATACCAGAGGTTGTTGTATGATTATGTTAGTTTGGCAATAGACAATTCCCTTGAGGTGCTCAACTACGGAAGAACCAGTGAGCTTATTAAAAGCTCTCTTGGAGCAGTGGCTATACCCATGAAGTTATATGCAAAGCATACCTCAAAAATTACGCATTTACTGATGTGTTCCACATTAAAGAAAGTTTCACCGACTCCCTTTGAACTAAGAAAACCATTCAAGGCAGTGTACTACAAAAACCAATAAGACTTAGTGTTTTTTATCTAGTTTTTTGGCCTCAAAATGTTCCAGCAATACAAATACTGTAAGCAACATACCCAGGGCATATATTGTGTCCTCGATAGGTATGGTAAACATCCTGATGCTTAGGTTTTCTGCATTGTTATACCATACAACTTCATTTTCAATAAAGCTACCGGTAAGCACGCCATTAACAATAAAAAAGGGAATAAGTGTAACAAAGAAACTTGGTAAGAACCTTCCAAGAATCTTCGGGTTTTTATTATACACAAGCCCTAGTAAAATAATTGCATATCCAAAGCATACAAGGGTGTACCACCTATCATAGTTATACCAAAGTGTTATAATCAATATGCACAGTAGTGCTACATAAAATACAGAGGTTGCTCTTTGAGAAAGCGTAAAATTCGGAAAGAAATAGTTTAATGAATAATGGGTAAACAAACAGGCATAGGGTATGCATATAAAAAATAGCCATTCTTCTATAGGTAGGTTTGCTACTTTAAATCCATTGATGTATTGGTCATTAAATCCCCATATACCATTGTTGGTAAAAATTACATCCCAAGAAATGAAAAAAGCCATCATGATAAAGATGCCAATAAATAGCGATTTCCATTTTTTGTAAAACTGAAATTTAGGATAAAAACTAAATATAAAAGGGATAATAAAGGATCCTATATTTAAATACAGGTATAGATTTTTCATGCCCTATTTTTTAAAATATTTCAGTGGAGGGAACAACATTCCATAACATTCTCCATCACCTTTACCCAGGTGCTTGTGATGTATTTTATGTGCTCTTCTTATTCCTTTTGCATACCAATTATTTGCTTTTCTGAACATTTTGAAACGTTGGTGTATAAAGATGTCATGTACCATAAAATAAGCAACACCGTAGGCAAATATTCCAAAGCCTATGGGCAGTCCAGCCCAGAATCCATAATATTGCCAAGCTATAAAACATGCAATACTCACTGCTGCATAGAATATAAAAAACAAGTCATTGCGCTCCCACCAGCTTTTGTGGTCTTTATGATGATGGTCTTTATGCACACTCCACAAAAAACCATGCATAACATATTTATGTGTTGCCCACGCCATGAATTCCATGGCAGAAAAAGTTCCGATAAAGGTTAAAATCCAAAGCAGTGTTGTCATTTTTTTTAATTTAAATAATTGGTAACAATAAAATTACCTTACAAGTTTTAGTTGATACTTTACATAGCTTCTAGTAAGAAGCCCAAATTTTTCATAACCAGGAACTCGTATCCTAGTATTTTTAATTTCTAAGGCTGGTGTCTTATGTAGTTTTTTAAGCAACCTTCTGTAATAGCGATAGGCCATAAATACGCCAAATTTAGCGTCTGCGGGTAGTTTTAATATACCTTGGTAGCCTCTTTGAAAATCTCCTTCAATATCTTCTATAATTTGTTGTTTTGAGGCTTCATCAAGTGCCTCTAGGTTTGTATTTGGGAAGTAAGTCCTACTTAGTCCTTCAAAATCTGCCTTGAGATCACGTAAAAAATTAACTTTTTGAAAAGCAGATCCTAAGGCCATTGCAGAGTCTTTAAGTTGACTGTATTTTTCTGTATCCCCTTTTAAAAAAACATGAAGACACATAAGCCCAACCACATCTGCTGATCCGTATATGTATTCTTTATATTCCTGCTCTGTTAGGTAATCTTTTTTTGACAAATCAAGACGCATGCTCTTCATAAAAGATGCTATGAGGCCTCTTTCAATATTGTATTTATGAACTGTTTCTTGGAAAGAATTCAAAATTGGGTTTAGACTGATTTTTTCTTCAAGTGCAAATTCAAGGTCTTTTTCAAAACGATTAAATAGCACACTCTTATCATACTCATGAAAGGTGTCTACAATTTCATCAGCAAATCTTACAAACCCATATATGTTGTATATGTCTTGGCGTATGGTGGGGGATAGCATTTTGGTAGCCGAAGAAAAAGAAGTACTATAGGCATTAGTTACAGTTTCACTGCATTGTCTTGATACTATGTCAAAAAGTTCTTTCATTAGTTGTTCTTTTTTGCGATAAGACCTGCTACTAGTTTTCCAGAAATTAGTGCTGGAGGAACTCCCGGTCCGGGAACGCTTAATTGTCCAGTAAAAAATAAATTTTCTACTTTTTTACTTTTTAATTTTGGTCTTAAAAATGCAGTTTGCAGCAATGTATTTGCCAAGCCATAAGCATTCCCTTTGTAAGAATTATACTCAGAGACAAAATCATTTACACAAAAAGACTCTTTAAATATAACATGTTTTTTTATTTCCTGTCCTGTCAGGGTTTCAAAACGTGTCATAATTTTATTGTAGTAGGTTTCTCTTAACTTTTCTGTATCCTCTAATCCAGGTGCTATAGGCACTAAGAAAAACCCAGTTTCTTTACCATCAGGGGCAAGCTCTGGCTGTGTTTTTGAAGTGAAATTTGCGTAAAAAAGTGGGCTGGATGGCCACACAGGTGTATCGTAAATTTCTTTAGCATGCTGTTCAAAGTCTACATCAAAAAATAAGGTATGATGCGCTACGTTTTTAATTTTTTTATCAAAGCCTATGTAAAACAATAAAGAGGAGGGAGCAAAGGTTCTTTTTTCCCAATAGGCTTCAGAGTATTGTCTGTATTTTTTTGGCAATAGCGTTTCTGTGTGGTGATAATCTGCACCGCTTAGAAGTGTATCTGTGGCATGGAATGTGCCATTAGATACAATGCCTTTTACCTTGCTATTCTCCACCACAATCTCCTCTACATTTTGATCTGTTTTTATGGTTACCCCCATAGACTCGGCTAGTGTTTTCATTCCTAGTATAACACTGTACATACCACCCTTTGGTTGGAAGGTTCCTAGACCGAAATCTGCATAGTTCATAAAACTGTAGAAAGATGGAGTTTTCGAAGGCTTTGCACCCAAAAACAATACAGGAAATTCTAGGATAGATACAAGCCTTGGGTTTTTAAATTCTTTACGAACATCTCTACTAATATTACTGAAAAATTGACCTACTCTTTTTGCCGTAGCAGGGGTAATGAGCTCAAGAGGTGAAACCCCAGGCCTATAGACCAAATCTTTAATTGCGATGTTGTAGTTTTGCTGTGCAGATGCAATAAATTCCTGAAGTTTTTTTGCACTCCCTGGTTCTTCTTTTTCAAAGGTTGCACAAATTTTATCTAAGGTGTCTTCAATGGTTATAAAATCATTTTCACCAAAGTACACACTATATGCAGGGCTTAGTTTTTCTAAAGTATAAAAGTCTGAGGCTTTTTTCCCAAAATCACTGAAAAACCGCTCAAAGACATCTGGCATCCAGTACCAGGAAGGACCCATATCAAAGGTAAATCCTTGTTTTGTGAATTGTCTTGCGCGTCCTCCTATGGTTTTGTTTTTTTCAAAAACAGTAACGTTATAACCGTCTTTTGCCAGATACGCTGCAGCTGCTAGAGAAGAGAACCCAGAACCAATAATTGTTATTTTTTTGTTTGCCATATTGTTAAACAAAAGTAGGGTATATTTAAACAAAACAATAGTTAAAAATTCCTAAAAGTTAGTCGCTTAAGGTTTTTAATTTGTCTACAAAACTTTTTACACTATCAAAACAAAAAATATTAGAAGCCGTGTTGTGTTTTTGTACTTCAGTGTATTTTTGGCCCAATATCCAAAGAGGATATTTTTGTTTTTTGCAAACAATTTTTTGATAAGAATTTAGGTAAGATTTAATTCCGTCATTGTCTGGCTTTGTCGTAAAAAATGTTAAGAAAATTAAATCTCCACCGGTATTAAATTGTTTGGATAAACTCTCCAATGGTATGTTTGGGCCTAGGTAGGTAGTTTTAATTCCAGATTTTTCTAATAAATAATTTGCATAAATTAAACCAATATCATGAATTTCATCATAGG
>JABHYI010000225.1 GCA_018656255.1 Bacteroidota bacterium | reverse complement strand
ATAGAATATTTAAATAAATAGCGCATGAAAAAAAGTATTATTTGCCTGTTTGTTATACTCTTGTTTGCTTGTAAAAACCCGACAAAACCCTCTGGTAAACTAAAGGTGGTTGTTACAACCTCTATGCTTACCGATCTAGTAAAGAACATAGGTGGTGATCTTATTGACCTACAGGGATTAATGGGAGCAGGCGTAGACCCACACTTATACAAAGCAAGTGAGGGTGATGTCTCGAAACTATTTAACGCAGATGTCATTTTTTATAACGGATTGCACCTAGAGGGAAAACTAGTAGCGGTTTTTGAAAAAATGGGAACTCAAAAAACAACCGTAGCTTTGGGTGAATTTTTAGCAAAAGAAGGCTTGATTGGGTCAGACTATTTTGCTTCTAATTACGATCCTCACGTGTGGTTTAACATCCAATACTTTAAAGAGTTTTCAGATAAAGTAACAAGTGTATTATCAGAGGAGGACCCTAAAAATGCAGCCAGTTTTACAGCAAATAACTTAGCGTTTCAGCAAAAATTAGATCTCTTGCACACGGCGGTTGTAAACACTATTGCCACCCTTGCTCCAGAGAAAAGAATTTTAGTTACGGCTCACGATGCATTTAATTACTTTGGGAAGGCCTATGGCTTTAAAGTAGTTGGGCTTCAAGGGCTGTCTACCGCTACCGAGGCAGGTGTACAAGACGTGCAAAAACTATCTGAATACATTATAGCAAACAAGGTAAAGGCTATTTTTATTGAAAGCTCTGTTCCAAGAAGAACAATAGAAGCTTTGCAGGAAGCTGTACTCTCAAAAGGGCATCAGGTTTCTATTGGCGGCTCTTTGTATAGTGACGCGCTTGGAGATGCAGATTCTGTAGAGGGCACCTATGTTGGAATGTTTCTGTACAATATAAAGACTATAGTTAATGCCTTACAATAACATATGACACAAAAAATTGCCATACAAGTAGATGATTTAACCGTAGCCTATAACTACAAACCCGTGCTATGGGATATAGATTTGGTAATCCCTGAAGGGGTTTTAATGGCTATTGTAGGGCCTAATGGAGCAGGGAAATCTACCCTTATTAAGGCCATTTTAGGAATCATAGATCCAATTGCCGGTAGTGTTGCTATTTATGGAGAGCCTTATAAAAAACAACGAAAACTTGTTGCCTATGTGCCTCAAAAAGGGAGTGTAGATTGGGATTTCCCTACCACAGCGCTAGATGTGGTGATGATGGGAACCTATGGTAGTTTGGGCTGGATTAAAAGACCTGGTCAAAAGCAAAAAAAGGCGGCATTAGAAGCCCTTGAGAAGGTGGACATGCTCTCTTTTAAAAGCAGACAAATTAGCCAGCTAAGCGGCGGGCAACAACAGCGTATTTTTTTGGCAAGAGCATTGGTGCAAAACGCATCAATTTATTTTATGGACGAACCCTTTCAGGGGGTTGACGCCTCTACAGAGATAGCGATTATTAATATTTTAAAAGAGTTGCGTAAAGCAGGAAAAACAGTAGTTGTTGTTCACCATGATCTACAAACTGTCCCAGAATATTTTGACTGGGTTACCTTTTTAAACGTAAAGAAAATTGCCACCGGAGCAGTAAAAGACATTTTCAATGATGACAATTTAACCAAGACCTACGGTATTAATTATAAAGTAGCCGTTAACAAATAAGCTTAATGAGTATCACCGAATATTTCAACCTGTTATTTACAGACTACACCCTGCGCACCATTAGCCTAGGGACGGCTGTATTGGGAGCAATTTGTGGTATGCTAGGGAGCTTTGCTGTTTTAAGAAAACAAAGTTTGTTGGGAGATGCTATTTCGCATGCTGCCTTGCCCGGCATAGCCATTGCGTTTTTAATAACAGGAGCAAAAGACACCAATATCTTGCTCTTGGGAGCCTTGGTAAGTGGCTTGATTGGCGCCTTCTGGATTCGTGGAATGATATCTAAAACACATTTAAAAAGCGATACTGCTTTGGGTCTTGTTTTATCGCTGTTTTTTGGTTTTGGAATGCTACTTCTCACTTATATACAAAAACAACCCAACGCCAATCAAGCAGGACTGGACAAGTATTTATTTGGCCAAGCAGCTACTTTAGTAGAGAGTGATGTGTTGCTTATGGTCCTTGTTACCGCAATCGCTCTTGTGATTGTGCTTT
The DNA here is from genome assembly GCA_018656255.1 of Bacteroidota bacterium. Classification (GTDB taxonomy): domain Bacteria; phylum Bacteroidota; class Bacteroidia; order Flavobacteriales; family Flavobacteriaceae; genus Patiriisocius. Next base: position 989 of record JABHYI010000225.1, on the reverse strand, counting down.
TGTTTTGGAAAGAATTTAAGCTTCTGCTTTTTGACTCAGACTACGCCAACACCCTTGGGTTTAATACAAAGTTTATCGATATTTTAATTACTTTTTTTATTGTTTTGGCTATTGTAATTGGGCTACAAACGGTGGGAGTTGTTTTAATGAGTGCTATGTTGCTGGCTCCAGCCGCCGCTGCAAGACAATGGACAAGCAGTTTAGCGGTTATGGTTTTTCTTGCCGCTTTAATTGGCGCATTTTGTGGGGTCTTTGGCACTGCTATTAGCGCCAGCCAAGACAATCTCTCTACAGGTCCAGTTATTGTATTGGTGGCTAGTTTTTTTGTTGTGGTTTCTTTTGTTTTTTCTCCTACCCGCGGGCTTTTGTTTAAACAAATAAGACTTATAAAAAACAGGCGTGATTTACAACTTAAAAAAACCCTGCAGTTCATGTATGGTATAGCCCAAACCCATGAAAACATTGACCACCCTCACACCATCAGAATATTAAATAATTTTCAAGGTTTTACCAAAAAATCATTGCGTAAAATGGAAGAAAACCAGTGGATATTACTAAACAAACAACAATGGTCTCTCACATTAAAAGGTTTTACAGAGGCTCAAAACCTTTTTAATCAACAAACCCAACATGAGTAGTCCTCAAATAGAAATACAGCTTATTGCCGCCCTAGTTGCAGCAGCTTGTGCTATCCCAGGGGGGTTTTTGGTGTTGCGTAAAATGGCATTAATTAGTGATGCTATAAGCCATTCTATATTGCCAGGAATTGTTTTAGGGTTTTTTATAACCCAAGATCTTAGTTCTCCATTGTTAATTGTTTTAGCGGCCGGTACTGGAATTATTACAGTGGTGCTAGTAGAGCGCATCCAAAAAACAGGTCTTGTAAAAGAAGACACAGCCATTGGCCTTGTATTTCCTGCCCTTTTTAGTATTGGGGTATTATTAATTGCTAAAAATGCTAATGACACTCATCTAGATGTAGATGCTGT
>JABHYI010000223.1 GCA_018656255.1 Bacteroidota bacterium | reverse complement strand
TTAAACCCTCCTAAAGTCCAGTTTAGAAATGTGCTATTGGCATTATAGTCTACAGAGGTAATCATCTGTAGGGTTGGCCAACTAATTGGTAGTTTCCCATCTTCATTAGGGCTAGGGTGTGCTACATAGTCTGAGAGGTGAGAAACTCCTAAAACACTTGTGAATATTATAGAAACAATAAAGTGATTTAAAATAAACGCGATTATAACATTATAGATTCCAAAGGGCAGTAAATATGCAGGTAATACAATCATGTACCCTATGTATAGTAGTTTAAACAAAACAAGCTTAATAACCTCTACAATGGGCATATCTACTTTAATGGTTCTACTAGATTTTCTGAAAAGCATAAGGATATCACGAATAAAAAACCAATTAATAGAGTACAATAGGCTGAGTACTGGCGCGTAAAGATATTGGTACTTATGAAAAGATTTTAAAGGCTGTGTTGCCGTCATTCTTAACAGTGGATTATTTAAGACATCAATATCACTGCCTTCTATATTTGTGTATAAATGGTGAGATTCATTGTGGTTTTTACCCCACACATAGGCGTTATTTCCTTGTAAATTAAAACTAAGTGAAAATAAAAATTTATTCCAAAATTTACTCTTTACCGCAACACCATGAGCTGCATCATGAGAAATGTTAAAGGCGGTTAGTAAAATAGAGATACCCATAAGCAAATAAAATACGTAAAAAGCAAGTGGAGATTCGCTTGTAATCATCAAGGTATAAAACAATATATCAAGGCTCAGATACATGCCAATTTTAAAGCCCATGATATGATTACCTGTTTTTCGAATGTTTTTTGATAAAAAATACTGTTCAATTCTTTGATTTAGTTCTTTGTAAAATGCTGAACCGTTATCCTTTGTGAATTTTAATTTTTTCATTATTTTCAGTAAATCTATTTGTGTAAAGCCTTAGAAGGATTTCATTGCTAACAAGATATGTATAAAGAATAGATTACTAGTAAAATTAATACATAAAACAGGTTTTGTTTAATAGCTGTTTAATATACTTGAACAATAGCTTAGTAAAGTAAGTGAATTTTAGATTTATCTTCCCATTTTGCTTTATATGCAGCATCCACAAAGAAAATTTTTAAATCTGCTTTGTAAGCTGCATCTACAAAATATATTTTTTTGCTAGCCTTATAGGCTTGGTCAGTGAAGAACCACTTACCATCGTTTTTCCCGGCTTTATATGCTGCATCCACCTTGTATACTAAAAGATCTGCTTTGTAGTTATTGTCTACTACAAATACCTTAATATCTGCCTTATAGGCTTGATCTACAGAAAATACCTTTTGCGCGTTTGCTTTAAAAAAAGTAAGTGTTACCACAGCAATAAAAAACAATCGTCTCATAATATATGTATTATCGTAGTTTCGGAAATTTTACAGGATCTGCCTCATACATCATTTCATATACCTTTTCAAAAACATCCTCTGCGGATGGTTTACTAAAGTAATCTCCATCTGTGCCATAGGCAGGGCGATGTTGTTTTGCAGTTAAGGTTTGTGGCTTGCTGTCAAGATATTGATATCCATTTTGCTCATCTACAATATGCTGTAAAATATATGCAGACGCTCCTCCTGGAACATCTTCATCTATAACCAGTAGTCTGTTTGTTTTTTCTACACTTTTTACCATCTGATGGTTTATATCCAAAGGAAGTAATGATTGTACGTCTATAACTTCTGCATCAATACCCACTTGTTGTAGCTCTTTTGCAGCTTGCTCAATAATGCGCAAGGTGCTTCCGTAAGATACTAAAGTAATATCTGCACCTTGTTTTATGGTTTCAATTACACCAATTGGAGTTTTAAATTCTCCTAAATTAGTCGGTAATGGTTCTTTTAATCTATATCCATTTAAGCATTCTACAACCAATGCTGGCTCATCTGTAGATAGCAGTGTATTATAAAATCCTGCTGCTTTAGTCATATTTCTAGGCACTAAAATGTACATGCCACGTAATAAGTGTACTAAACCTCCCATTTGTGATCCACTATGCCATATACCCTCAAGTCTATGCCCTCGTGTTCGTACAATAAGAGGCGCTTTTTGTTGCCCGTTTGATCTGTATCTAACCGTTACCAGATCATCACTCATTATTTGTAAGGCATATAAGATATAATCTAGGTATTGTATTTCGGCAATAGGACGTAGACCCCTCATAGCCATTCCAATACCCTGTCCAAGAATTGTAGCTTCTCTAATACCAGTGTCACTTACTCTAAGTTCACCATATTTTTCCTGCATCCCTTCCAAACCTTGATTTACATCTCCAATAGTACCAGCATCCTCGCCAAAAATTAACGCCTCAGGATATTTACTGAAGATAGCATCAAAGTTATCTCTTAAAACAACACGAGCATCAACATCTTCTGTATCTGTGTTATAGGTAGGGAGCACCTCTGCTATTGTCTTTGCATTTATAGAACTCTCGCTGTAAAGGTTAGAAGAGTAACTTGGTTGTGTGGTCTCAAAGTACTTATTTAACCAGTTTTGTAATTGTTCTTTTTCTTGGCTTTGCTCATTAATTACATAGCGTAGTGCTTTTCGTGCCGCTCCAGCAATGTTTCTTCTAAGAGGTTCTTTTTCTGCGGCTAGGTCATTTGTAATAAGGTCTATAAAACTTTTATTTGTTGTATTTTTAGCAAGATCTGTAAGTAGTGCTATTGCTTGTTGCTGCTCTTGTTTTTGAGGGGTAACGAAAGCTTCCCAAGCTGCTTTTTTACCATCGCGTACTTGTGTTTTAATATCTTTCTCTATTTCAAGTAACTCTTGTTGGGAGGCTACGTTAGTCTCTAGAATCCAGTTCCGCATTTTAACATTGCAATCAAAAGCAGCCTCCCAATCCAAACGTTCTTTGTTTTTGTATCTCTCATGAGACCCGCTGGTAGAATGACCCTGAGGCTGGGTTAATTCTTTTACGTGTATTAGAACAGGTACATGTTCTTTTCTGGCAATATCTGAGGCTTTTTGATACGCATCAATCAGAGCGGGGTAATCCCAACCCATTACACGAATAATTTCATACCCATTGCCTTTTTCATCTCGCTGAAAACCTTTGAGAATCTCAGAAATATTTTCTTTGGTTGTTTGGTGTTTTGCATGTACAGAAATACCATATTCATCATCCCAAACATTAATAACCATAGGTACTTGTAATACACCTGCAGCATTGATAGTTTCCCAAAACAGGCCTTCGCTGGTACTTGCATTTCCGATGGTTCCCCAAGCTACTTCATTTCCTTTGGAGGATAAATGGCTCAAGTGCTCAAGACCATCAACCTGCCTGTATATTTTTGATGCCTGTGCTAGTCCAAGGAGTCTTGGCATTTGCCCAGCAGTGGGGGAGATGTCTGCGCTAGAGTTTTTTAGTTTTGATAGGTTTTTCCAACTCCCATCTTGGTTAATGGTTGGTGTTGCGAAGTGACCAC
>JABHYI010000221.1 GCA_018656255.1 Bacteroidota bacterium | reverse complement strand
TGCCTCACAAAATGATAAGGCCTATTTAATTGATGTTAAAAAAGAAGGTGCAAAAGCCAAAAAAGCAGGATATCAAAGAAAGCTTCCATTATTTATCGGTGAAAAAGATGGTGAGAAATTATACATCATGCCTGTGAGAGGAAAAGGGCTTTGGGATGCAATTTGGGGCTTTGTAGCTGTAGATGAAACCATGACAGTACAAGGTGTTTATTTTGATCATAAAGGAGAAACACCAGGTTTGGGTGCAGAAATCAAGCAGCGGTATTTCATGGATGATTTCATTGGAGAAAAATTGTTAGAGGGAACTACCTATAAGGGCATTAAAGTTGCCAAAGGAAACAACGATCCAAAGAACTTGATCAAAGACGATTATGAGGTAGATGCTCTTGCAGGAGCAACCATTACAGGAGATGGTGTCTCTGCAATGTTGAAAAAAGACATTGCTATGTATGTGCCTTACTTTAAAACTTTAAACAACTAACAAGATGGGATTACTTTCAAAAAAAGACACGCGGTTAATCTTAGACCCATTGGCAGATGATAACCCAATTACCATACAAGTTTTAGGTATTTGTTCTGCGCTGGCTATTACAGCGCAATTAAAGCCATCTATAGTAATGGCGGTTTCTGTAATTTTTGTTCTTGGCCTTGGTAATGTTGTTATTTCACTTATGCGAAATATCATACCCTCAAAAATTAGAATTATTGTACAGCTAATTGTTGTTGCTACACTTGTAATTATAGTAGATCAGGTATTAAAAGCTTTTGCCTACGAGCTAAGTAAGGAGCTATCTGTGTTTATTGGTTTAATTATTACCAATTGTATCATTATGGGACGTTTTGAGGCCTTTGCTTTGGGTAATGGACCTTGGAAATCTTTTCTAGATGGTGTTGGTAACGCTTTAGGGTATGGAGTAATACTTATAATTGTAGGTTTCTTTAGAGAGTTATTAGGATCTGGAACTTTATTTGGTTTCAAGGTATTGGGTGACTCTGTAGAGAAAACGGGATTGTATGCCATTGGCTATGAAAACAATGGTTTTATGGTACTCCCTCCAATGGCACTGATTGTTGTTGGTATTATTATCTGGGTACAACGCAGTAGAAACAGCGCATTAATAGAAGAAAACTAGTAATAGTAAAAAATAAAATTTTAGAACATATGTTAGAGCATATAGAATTATTTTTCAAATCAATCTTTGTAGACAACATGGTATTTGCATACTTTTTGGGTATGTGTTCTTACCTTGCAGTATCAAAGAAAGTAAGCACCGCAGTAGGTCTTGGGGCAGCTGTTATTTTTGTATTAACAGTAACGGTTCCTCTAAACTGGTTTTTAGATCAGTACATATTGCAGCCGGGAGCTTTGGCTTGGTTAGACGGAAATCGTGAAACCCCAGAACTTAGCGCCTATGCAGACTATGATTTAAGTTTCTTATCCTTTATTTTATTTATTGCCACCATTGCCACTATGGTGCAATTGGTAGAGATTATTGTTGAAAAATTCTCACCATCATTGTATAACTCATTGGGTATTTTCTTACCCTTAATTGCAGTAAACTGTGCCATTTTAGGAGGGTCTTTGTTTATGCAATCAAGAGAAATTGAAACTGCTGCTTTGGCTTTAAATTATGGATTTAGCTCTGGTATTGGATGGTTTTTAGCCATTGTTGCTATTGCTGCCATTAGAGAAAAAATAAGATATAGTAATGTGCCCGCACCTCTTCGAGGACTTGGTATTACCTTTATCATTACAGGACTTATGGCCATTGGCTTTATGAGTTTTGGAGGAATGTTGACAGGAGGAGAAGATGCTCCGCTAGCCCCTCAAGCACAAACGACGCAAACAACCATACAACCAGCCATAGAAAAAGAAGTAGAGACGACCCCATTGGTAGTTTCAGAATAAAAAATTAAGTATATGTTTTTAGCAGCAAGTATTACAGGAGTTATCGCGGCAACAGTCATCGCTTTTTTGGTGTTGACACTTTTATTGGTTACGTTATTACTTTTTACAAAACAAAAATTATCTCCTTCTGGACCCGTAACTATTACCATTAATGGTGAAAAGGAAATTGAGGTTGCCAGTGGTAGTACTTTATTAACCACTTTAGGAGACAATAAAATTTTCTTACCATCTGCCTGTGGTGGTGGTGGAACTTGTATACAATGTGAGTGTCACGTACTTGAGGGTGGTGGAGAAGCATTGCCTACAGAGACGCCTCATTTTAGCAGGAAAGAACTCAAAGACGGTGCACGTTTGTCTTGCCAGGTAAAGGTAAAACAGAACATGAATATCACCATTCCAGAAGAAGTTTTTGGGATAAAGAAATGGGATGCAGTGGTAGTGCGTAATTATAATGTAGCTTCTTTTATTAAGGAATTTGTAGTAGAGATACCTCAAGACATGAACTACAAAGCGGGTGGATATATTCAAATCGAAATTCCTCAGTGTGAAGTAAAATTTGCAGACATGGATATTACTGCTCATCCCCAGGAGCATGACACCCCAGATAAATTTCAAGCAGAATGGGATAAGTTTGGTTTATGGCCGCTTGTGATGAAAAACAAAGAAGTAGTGGAGAGAGCCTACTCAATGGCTTCCTACCCTGCAGAAGGACGCGAGATTATGCTGAACGTTCGTATTGCTTCCCCGCCTTGGGATAGAGCTAAAAACCAATGGATGGATGTGAACCCTGGTATTGCATCTTCTTATATTTTTAATCTTAAAAAAGGAGATAAATGTGTTATCTCTGGGCCTTACGGTGAGTTCTTTATAAACCCATCAGAGTCAGAAATGTTATACGTTGGTGGTGGAGCTGGGATGGCCCCAATGAGATCTCACTTATATCACTTATTCAGAACCTTAAAAACTGGAAGAAAAGTTACGTATTGGTACGGGGGTCGTTCTAAGAGAGAATTGTTTTACCTAGATCACTTTCAGCAACTTGAGAATGATTTTCCAAACTTTAAATTCTACCTAGCACTTTCTGAGCCAATGGAAGAAGATAACTGGAAAGTAAAAGACGGTATTGATGGAGAAGGTGATGGATTTGTTGGGTTTATACATCAAGTAGTGATAGATAACTATCTAGACCTTCATGAATCTCCAGAAGACATAGAATTGTATTTCTGTGGTCCACCACTGATGAACCAAGCTGTTCAAAAAATGGGTGAAGACTACGGGATCCCTGATGAACATATCCGCTTTGATGATTTTGGAGGGTAGTCTTTTCGATACTATAAAATAAAAAAACCGCTGTCAATAACCTTGATAGCGGTTTTTTTCATGGTATTATTTTCGAACAAAACCATAAGGCCTTTCTCTAAAAGGATTTTAAAAAATGCTACAGATACGTTATGTACCCTAGTGTTTTCATATATTTGATACTTGTACAAAACAAACTTTTAAAAAACACATACCAAGTGCGCCTTTTTATAATATCAATATTATTTGTTAGTCTAAGTGTTTTTGCTGCTCCAAAAAAACTAGGTTTTATAGATGCACATCATCTCCAAACACGATCTGTTGGTTTAAGTACTCAAGATTCCCTTAGGCAAGCCTTTAATATTCCAATTAACGATTCGTTGCTGGGTCTTGATTTTATAAAACGCAGAAATTACTTTGAAGCTATAACTGAAATACGGTTAGATGCAATGACCCCCGTTGTTTTACGCCGCTTTAAAGAGCTTTTAGAAAGCATTATGCTATTTGCAAAACAAAATGATGATGATGATTTAGCCTTAGAGATTGCTTTAATAATAATAAGCTCTAATGTAGATCGCATACCCCCAAAAGTAAAAGAGCAGCGTCTTCTCTCTTTAGATAGCATCTCTAATGTTCTAAAACTTGATTGGCTTAGTGTAAGAGTTAAATACCAATTAGGTTATCATTACATGAGAATTCCTAATCGTATCTCAGAGGGGTTTATTTGTCTATTTAAGGCACTTTATATTCTAGAGCATACTATTGTTGATCCTAAAATGAAATATAATGTTAATGCATATGTGGGTTATACGGCATATGTCTATGAGCAATATTCATTAAGCAAGCGCCACTTTAAAAAAGCCGTTGCTACTGATAACCTCAAACGTGTTGGAGCCTATAACAATTTAGCGCTAGCATATGCGAGGCTAAAGATCTTAGATTCTGCAAATTATTATTTTAGCTTGGCTAAGCAG
>JABHYI010000220.1 GCA_018656255.1 Bacteroidota bacterium | reverse complement strand
TTTCTGGATGGCGGATGAGTATCACATTATCCCAAGGCAGAATATGAGCAGGCTCGTTAGATAGATAGTGATGCGCCATACCTTTAATAAAAACATAGTTATTTGTTTTTGACAATCCAACTATTTGCGCCAACACCTGTTTTTTTGAACGTGGAAGCGCCTTTAATATTTCTTTACTACCTGGGTGGGTTACTTTTAAATTTGCATTGGCCAAATAATAGCCGTAAAAGGGTTCGTCCAGCACCTTAACGCTGCTATTTTGAGCAAAACTATACATAAGCGCCGTAGAGAGATTTCTTGGTCCAGAAATAAGATTGATGATTTTCACTGTTTAAAAATAAGTTTTTTTAGGCTAACTAATTAAAATAGTTATGTATTGTTGAATTCTTAATATATGGTTAAGTTTGTGGCAAAACAACATAAAGCCAATACACTATGGACGAGCTGCTAAGTCAATTTTCGATTTCAATAGACAACACCTTTTCGATTTCTAATTATATTATAAATATTGTGCTTTGCGCTAGTTTGCTTTTTGTGCTTTCATTAGTGTATAGGAAGTTCGGAAACTCAATCTCTAATAGAGGCCAATTAGCTAAAGTGTTAATTCTTGTTGGTCTTACAACCTTCATAATTATATCAATAGTTAAATCATCCCTAGCATTATCTCTGGGTCTAGTTGGAGCCTTATCTATTGTAAGGTTTAGAACAGCTATTAAAGAGCCCGAAGAGCTTGGCTACTTTTTTATTGCTATTGCCACAGGCCTGGGAATGGGAGCCAACCAATTACTTCCAACTATTATTGGGCTAGTTATGGTGATTTTAATTATTGTACTTTTTAAAAAAAATATATTTAAAGACACCCTAACTCAAAACCTGTTAATTACCACACAAATTAAGCAAGAAAATCAAACCAACGCTACAGAAAAAATTGCTGAAATCATAAACCAACATGCCTCACAAGTGGAAGTGAAGCGAATTAATTACGCAGTACAAGAAATGGATTTAAACTTTTTAGTGAAAGTAAAATCACTAGAAAAATTAAACACCATACAACAAAACCTAAAAGAAATTGATAAGAATATGTCTATTACCTTTTTAGATAATACCATCTAAAAAAAGCGCAAACATTGCACCTATGCAAATACAAACATCTTCGAACACAAAAACATATATACTCATTGCTTTTTCTTTAGCAATTGTTTTAATGTTGGGTTTTGTTTTTTCTATTGAAAACAAGCCGAAAAAAACCCAGCAGAAGGTCGCAAAACAAAATGACCGTAGCATTATAAAAACAAGCTCTGTTGATATTGCAAACCTTATTAAATCTAACACCTCTTATTTGTACAAGGATGAAAACCTATTTGTTTTTGCTACCCAAGACGGTATTGTACCAAAAATAACCTTTGCCTACAAGGCACCTCTTTCGTTTAGGGAATTAAATGACCTGGTGTATATCCATATCTTTTTAAAAGACCCTAAGGCCATAAAGACTCCGTTTTACAACATGACCTTTAAGGCTCCTAAACTAACAGACACAATAAACGTGGATGGGCAACAATATGTGTTATTAACAAAGCCCTTACTATCATTGCCTTTTAAAGATGGTGTAATTCCGTTTAAAGAAATAAAACACATAAATCTAGGACGCTTTCACCGAAAAAAAGGAAGATCTCTGGATTTAAAACAATTACGCATAGACGAGAATAAAACTAAAAAAAGTATTACAAAAATTTTAGTTCCTCAAAACGCCAATCAGCCAGATGCATCTGGCTTCAAGACTATTATTGCGTATGCTAAAGAATCTAAATTTAAAAAAATACGGGCAAAAAGAAACGAAGCCCTGCAAAAAGGAATCCTGCTCACTGAAGACAAAGATTTTATAAAAGGTGAAATACAACTAGGTTCACAAGACAAATTAAAAACAGCCTTTAGGCTCAAAGGAGATTGGATAGACCATCTAAATCGAGAAGAGCAATGGTCTTACAGGTTTGTCATCAAAGATGATAAAACACTTTTGGGTATGCGCAAGTTTTCCATTCAACACCCTGAAACAAGAAAGTACCAATGGGAGTGGCTCTTTAATAAAGTTATTAAAGACGAGGGTATTATTGGCCTACGGTATGATTTTGTCTATTTCAAACAATACATTGAAAACAAAAATGCGGTGGCTTATATAGATAACAAACTCATGGCCCTGGAAGAATCTTTTGATAAAATATTAATTGAGAACAATCAAAAAAGAGAAGGGATTATTATTGCTTTTGATGAGTCTATGCTTTGGAAAGATAAACAACACAATAGCTCCTTAGGTTTTGAACAATTTCCTTTAATTGGAAATCGTTCTTATATGGAATCGGCAAAAATAAAAGTATACAATGAAAACAAGGTTTTGACCAACCCAAAATTAAAAAAACAATTTATTGTTGCCAAAGAACTACTTGAGGGTTTAAAAAGTGGAGCCTATAAAATTTCTGAAGTGTTTGACATAGACAAACTAACAACCTATGTTGCGTTGTGTAATTTGTTTGGAGGAGATCACGGGCTTGTATGGCATAACCTAAGAATTTACTACAACCCTATCACAAATAAACTAGAACCTATTTCTTTTGACTCTGTGTCTGGAAATAAAATTGGTGAATTATTAAATTATCCTTTCTCTGAAAATGACCCTGTTTACACCACAAAACTAGCAGAAAAACTTAAATTGATATCTAGCCAAGGTTACATTGATGAGATTATTAGGTCTCATGGAAATCGTCTAAATCAAATCACTGAGGCCTTTAGAGAGACCTATCCTCAATTTAATTTTGACATCAAAACCCTAGAATACAACAGTAATGTTATAAAAAAAATACTATT
>JABHYI010000216.1 GCA_018656255.1 Bacteroidota bacterium | reverse complement strand
AATTGTTTTAAACCTAATTGTATACGTGTTTTATCCTCATCAAAATCAAGGATTACAACGTTTAATTTCTGGTCAAGCTCTACAATCTCGTTAGGGGGGTTGATACGAGACCAAGAAAGGTCTGTAATGTGTACCAATCCATCTACACCACCAAGATCTACAAAGACACCATAAGAAGTAATGTTTTTAACAACACCTTCTAATACTTGTCCTTTTTCAAGCTGCCCAATGATTTCTTTTTTCTGCTCTTCGATATCTGCCTCGATAAGCGCTTTGTGAGATACAACAACGTTTTTAAATTCGTGGTTAATCTTCACAACCTTGAATTCCATTGTTTTGTTAACGTATACATCGTAGTCTCTAATAGGTTTCACATCAATTTGTGAACCTGGTAAGAACGCTTCAATTCCAAATACGTCTACAATCATACCACCTTTGGTACGACATTTAACAAAACCATTAACGATTGTTCCTTCATCGTGTGCTTTATTTACACGATCCCAAGCCATAATAGTTCTGGCCTTACGGTGAGAAAGAATTAATTGACCAGTTGCATCTTCACGCACATCAATTAAAACCTCTACTTTATCTCCAACTTTTAAACCTGGATTGTAACGGAATTCATTTAATGAAACAACACCTTCAGACTTAGCGTTGATGTCTATAATAGCATCACGGTCTGAGATATGTACCACTTCTCCTTGTACTACTTCATCATCTAAAGTATCTACAAAATTCTCTGTTACTAATTTTTCAAACTCTAATAACTTACCATCATCTACAGGATCAATTCCTTCTTCGTAGTTGTGCCAGTTAAAATCTGTTAAGAATTTTTCAGGGTTTGTTTCCTTAAGAGAAGGTTCTCTTTTTGGTTTTTCAGCAGCCTCTGGGGTTGTTGCTTCTGCTGTTTCTTGAACTTCTACAGCAGGAGCTTCTACTTTTGGAGTTCTTTTTCTTGTTTTCTTAGCAGCTGGTTTTGCTGCTTCGTCTTTTGCTTTTTCAGCCATTTTTCAATTTTTGTATCCTCTTGTAATAATTCTATTTGATAAGAAAAACACAAGGCTTTACTTTGTATTCTACAAGGCTGTAATAGTCAAACGATGTACCCGTAGAAGGATTATGTTTATTTTATATGTCCAAATTGCTATTACTACACCGTCAAAATGGGCTGCAAAAATAATTCTTTTCTTTTAATTTCCAAAGTGATAGAGAAAATAATTACAATAGCGAAGAAGCTATTAGAACACGGGTATTAAACCATAAACAAAAGCGGGTTACAATTCAAAATAATAAGCCGCTAAATTAAAACAACAAAACCATTAAATGCGGCCAGCTATTCTGTCTTTGGCTAATTGTAAAATAACATGAAATTGGTCTTCCAAATTCATGTGGCTATTATCAATAGCAATGGCATCTTTGGCCTTTACAAGTGGTGAGTCTTTACGGGTAGAATCTATATGATCTCTCTCCACTACATTAGCCAAAACATCCTCCAAAGAAACCTCATCTCCGTTGGCGATAAGTTCTTTGTATCGGCGCTCTGCTCTTGTAGGGGCAGATGCGTCTAGAAATATTTTAAGCTCTGCCTCTGGAAATACTACGGTAGCTATATCGCGGCCATCCATAACAACACCTTTGTTTTGACCTAGTTTTTGTTGTTGGCTAACCAATTTAATGCGTACAGCAGAGATCGCTGCAACAGGGCTTACCAGAGCTGAAACCTCAAGGGTTCGAATTTGTTTTTCAACATTAATACCATTAAGAAAAACTTCTGCTACACCTGTACTTTCGTTTTTTTTGAAATCAATAGATATGTCTTTTAAAGCATTTTCTAGAGCACCTTGATCTACTCTAGCATCTTCAATAAATCCTTTTTGCATTGCAAATAGAGTTACAGCACGATACATAGCGCCCGTATCTACATATATGTAGTCTAGCCAATCTGCTAGTTGCTTTGCAAGGGTGCTTTTTCCCGTAGAAGAAAAACCGTCAATGGCGATGGTAATTTTTTTCATTATTGTAAATCTATATTAAGTCCAAAAAAACTACTTGATGCAGCAGTATTGTATTTTGAAAATGAATAATTTAATCTCACTTTATTAAGCTTAATTCCAAATCCCGCACTCAAACCAGAAAATGCTCTAGTATCTACAATACGTAATTCTTCTGCGCGTCTAAAATTATAACCAAATCTTATATTAAAACCGCTTTGAGGAAACAGTTCGATACCAAGAATAACATGACGAAATGCCTCGTCTATAAAATTAATGTTTTCTGTAGTAACATTACCTTCCAAATCTGTAGTTTCTCTGTCTGGATTTGAAAAAGCCAAATCCCACCGCTGCATATTCTCTAAAGTAAAATGCCAACGAATTGGTATGCGTTCTAGAATTTGTGATGCCCCTAGAATGATTTCAAAAGGAAGCGGCTCAAGGTCTATATCATAGGGCGTGAGTTGGGTACCTATATTTCTAGCAACACCCGTTATCTGTAAATCCCAATCTTCATGTACATACATGATACCTAGATCTGCAGCGACCCCAAAGGAACTGTATTGTTCTAGTTGAGATGATATAAACTTAATAGTACCGCCATAATGGAAATTTGTAAAAGGAATGTTACGCGCATGGCCTACAGAAATTGCCACCTCTGATCCAGAAAAACTATTTGTAACGTTTCCTTGGGTATCGTAGCCATCAAAATTTCCGTAATTGATATAGGTAATTCCTGCATGTATAACCTGCGTGTATCTATCCCAAGAATATGCGTAGGCTACTGTACCGTAATTAACATCTGATAAATAGTTATTGTAATTAACAGATAGTTGCTTATCCATTTGAGGGTTAATGGCAGCGGGGTTAAATAGTCCTTGAATTGGATCATAGTCATAATTGGTAACTACTTTACCCCCTAAAGCAGCTTGTCTTGGATCGTTAACTAAATTTAAAAACTGATAGGTAGAACGCCCTCCTATTTGCCCAAAGGCAGATAAAGTTATCAGTGAGGTTAGTAAAAATAAAACCTTTTGGTTCATAGGCAGCGCCGCGTTATTCTTTAATACGATAACGAGTGTAAGTATAATTTATTTTCGAGAGAAATGAAAAGAGTTTAGAATAAAAAACAGCTAGAAATTATATCCTAGCTGCTTTTACAAATCATCTTATAATTTTTTGGCTCCTTTGACCTTTTCTTTTGTTAAGGCAAGGGCTAGAACATCACTCATTTCTTTTACATAATGAAAGGTTAAGCCTTTTAAATATTCTGGTTTAATTTCATCTATATCTCGTTTGTTTTCCTCGCACAGCAAGATCTCTTTAATACGTGCTTTTTTTGCTGCAAGAATTTTCTCTTTAATACCTCCTACAGGCAGTACCTTTCCGCGAAGAGTAATCTCTCCAGTCATGGCCAAACTCTTCTTTACTTTGCGCTGAGTGAATAAAGATACCAATGAGGTTAACATGGTAATTCCTGCACTTGGTCCATCTTTTGGAGTTGCTCCCTCTGGTACATGGATATGTACATTGTACTTTTCGAAAATTTCTTGTTTAAGACCCAACTTTTCTGCATTAGATTTTATGTATTCTAAGGCAATAGTTGCAGATTCTTTCATAACCTTACCCAGGTTTCCAGTCATGTTTAGGGTGCCTTTACCTTTGCTAATGGTAGATTCAATAAACAAAATATCTCCCCCAACACGGGTCCAAGCAAGGCCGGTAACAACACCTGCTACTTGGTTGTTTTCATATTTATCTCTCTCAAGTCTAGGAACTCCTAATATTTCAATAATATCTTCATTGCGTATCTTGATGTTATAAGACTCCTCCATGGCAATTTTCATAGCAGCATAACGTACTGTTTTTGCAATTTGCTTTTCTAAACCACGAACACCGCTTTCTCTGGTATAGCCTTCCACAATTTTTTCTAGTTGCGCCTTACCTACTTTAAGGTGTTCTTTGGTTAAACCATGCTCTTTTAATTGCTTTGGCAGTAAATGCTGCTTTGCTATTTCAATTTTTTCTTCAATAGTATACCCAGTAACGTTAATAATCTCCATACGGTCTAAAAGCGCTGGCTGTATAGTACTTAAGCTATTAGATGTTGCTATAAACATAACCTTAGACAGATCATATCCTAGTTCTAGAAAGTTATCATAGAAAGAACTGTTTTGCTCAGGATCTAACACCTCTAAAAGAGCAGAGGAAGGATCTCCTTGACTACCTATAGAAAGCTTATCGATTTCATCTAGCACAAAAACTGGGTTGCTTGTTCCTGCTTTTTTGAGGCTTTTTATAATACGCCCTGGCATTGCTCCAATATAGGTTTTACGGTGCCCTCGTATTTCGGCTTCATCTCTCAAACCGCCCAAAGAAATACGTATGTACTCTCTACCCAGTGCCTCTGCTACAGATTTTCCTAAAGAAGTTTTACCAACTCCTGGAGGACCATACAGGCAAATGATGGGTGATTTCATGTCGTTACGCAATTTTAAAACGGCAAGATATTCTATGATGCGTTTTTTAACATCATCAAGACCATAATGATCTCTATCTAATATTTTCTTGGCACGTTTTAAATCAAATTTATCTTTACTGAATTCATTCCATGGCAATTCTAACAGCAGGTCTAGGTAATTTTTCTGAATGCTAAACTCTGCAACCTGAGGATTTAAGCGCTGCATTTTAGACAATTCTTTGTTGAAATGTGCTGCGGTGTCTTCATTCCATTTTTTTGCCTTACCGCGCACTCTCATAGCTTCTATCTCAGCCTCAGATGTACTTCCTCCCAATTCCTCCTGAATGGTTTTCATTTGCTGATTCAAGAAGTACTCACGCTGCTGCTTGTTAATGTCATTGTGCACCTTGGTTTGGATGTCTTTTCTCAAAGAGAGTTTTTGCAACTCCAGGTTCATGTACCTGAGTGTTTCCAAAGCTCTTTCTTGCAAGTCATTTATCTGCAAGAGTTTCTGCTTTTCTGCAACAGAAATATTTAAGTTAGAAGAAACGAAATTGATCAAAAATGAAGGGCTCTCTATATTTTTTATAGCAAAGGATGCATCGCTAGGAATGTTAGGACTGTCTTTAATTATGGCCAATGATTTCTCTTTTATAGTCTCTACAATAACCAAAAACTCCTCATTGTCTTTTGCGGGTCTAGCTTCCTCAACAGCCCTTACAGTAGCCGTTAGATAAGGCTCTGTGGTAATTACCTCTGCTACTTGAAAACGTTTTTTACCTTGTATGATAACCGTAGTATTTCCATCAGGCATTTTCAACACCTTTAATATTTTAGCAACCGTACCTATGGTATTGATATCTTCAATGCCTGGGTCTTCTTCGCCTTCTTCTTTTTGAGAAACTACACCAATAATTTTACCTTCTTTATTGGTTTGATTTATAAGCTTAATAGACTTATCACGTCCTGCCGTTATTGGCACAACAACACCAGGAAACAAAACCGTATTACGCAAGGGTAAAATTGGCAGTATTTCTGGTAAGTCTTCATTGTTCATCTCTTCCTCATCCTCTGAAGACATCAGTGGAATAAATTCTGCATCGTCTTGAAATTCCTGAAATGACAAACTGTCTAATAAGGATACTTTTGATTTTGACATAGTATGGTGTAAGACATTGTGTCACAAAAAACAATGAAACAAAGTCGTTAATTAAATATATTATTTACCACTAATAGAGCGAAACCACTGATGCTCATATAAATTAGCAGGTATTACATCTCTTGTATTTCAATATGCATGCCATATACTATAGTTACAATAGCGGTTTTTTAATCACTGTTGTCTTGGGCATATAAAATAAAATAGAAAAAGCCTTTTCAAGAAATCGAAAAGGCTTTTTAAATATAGTAGTACTACTTTTTGTTTGTTACAGTAGGTTTAAATTAAATTCACCTTCTGTGATTTGAATTACAGTTGGATCTACACCATCTGGGTTTGTAGCTGTAAAATTAAAACGAGCACTTATATCTCCTGTTTCTTGATCATAGCTGTCTATGATTAGTACTCCTGGATTAGACACAAACTCAATGCTACTTCCTTCTCTTATATATAGACCAATAGTTTGGTCACCATTTGCAACCTCAGTGCTCATTGGATATTCTCCAGGGATAATAGTATCTGAAGGAAAACCAATTTTCATGGTTCTACCATTTTCTAGGGTAGCAATTATAAATGTAACATTCATGCCATTTATTTCTTGTCCTGTAACCTCAAGTGTATCGTTTGCTCCAGAGGGTTCAAAATCTGCACCATCAATCACAGCTTTGAAAGGAATTAAAGCCGGTGGCTCGGTTCCTTCAAAATATACGGTAAAACTTCCTTGGGTTACTTGATATACTGAAGTATCTTCTCCAAGTGGATCTCTTGCGGTAAAGGAAAAAGTCGCTGCAATGATACCATTTTGAGTGTCAAACTGTGTAAATGTGATACTTCCCGGGTTTGAACTTAAATTTTCTCCACCAATATTTGGGTTATAAATACCAATTAGTTTTGTACCATCAGAAATGCCATCCTCCATATCAAAGGTTCCAACTCCCATATCAAAAGGAATATCAATTCTCATCATAGATCCTGTTGCGGTTTGCGCCTCTACTTTAAAAATCATATCATCACCCACTGTATTTAAGGTGGTCTCTAATAATAAATCTACATGTTCTTGACCATCTACTAATGCGAAAAATTCATCTACATCAACTGGATCTTCTGAACCACCACCACCTGGTTCACCACCACCTGGATTTTCATCAAAGGTCATTTGAATGTCATTAAAGACTCCCTGAGTTATGGATGCATTTTGTATAATAACATCTCCGTTAGAATCTACAATAGGATCTCCGTTTGCATCTAAAGCGGCTCTTGTACCAACAAAGCTGAAAGCACCAGAAACAATTAAATCTGTTTCATTGTAGGAAGTTATATTCATATTTCCACTACCTCCAGTTTCGGCCAAGGTAATAAATGGGTTTGTTGGTGATTGTACATCAAAATAACTTGCTCCATTAGTATTAGTACCGTTAAGAGTTAAATCATAACTTCCAGTGGCAAGCGGAGAGGCTGTTAAAAAAATGGCCGTGTTATTGGCAGAAACACCTGTGATTGTAAAATCACCATCTACATTTACGGAAGCTGTAGTAAATGCAGCTGTAAAAGCCACACCATTAACAATTGCTGTGAATGAACCAGGAACAATCTCTCCAGAGGTATCCTGTTGAGGGAATTGACCCTCTAATGGTTCATAGGTGCAAGAAGTAAATTGAAGTGCTAAAAAAGCAATTAAGATCCAATTAAAAAGTTGTAATTTTTTCATAAGTACGTATGTTTTCCTTTGTAATAACAGCAAACTTAACTAAAAATTGTCTAGTATTAATATTTTCTTGGTACGCGTAAAAGTAAAATCACGCCAACAATAAAAAACAAGACTAAAAATAAAATAGCATTCCGCATACTACCGGTAATTTGATCCACAAAACCATAGACGAGCATTCCCAACACGATCCCTATTTTTTCTGCCACATCATAGAAACTAAAATAGGATGTAGTGTCCTTAGTGTCAGGTAAAAACTTAGAATATGTTGAGCGTGATAGCGCTTGTATACCTCCCATTACCAGGCCAACAAAAGCTGCTGTTATATAAAATTCTAGGGGCTGGGTTACAAAATATGCAGCTACACATAAAACAACCCAGACGCAGTTAATAAAAATTAATGTAGAGATGTTCCCAAATCTGCTTGAGGCTTTAGAGGTTAAAAAAGATCCTAAAACTGCCACCAACTGGATAATTAAAATACTAGAAATAAGCCCCAGTGTTTTCTTGTCTGGATCTCCCCAATTAATCTCTTGTTCTCCAAAATAAGTAGCCACTAACATTACAGTTTGTACAGCCATGCTATAAACAAAAAATGCAATTAGGAACCTCTTTAACTGCAGGTTTTCTGATAAAGATTGTTGCACTTGTTTCAGCTCTCTAAAGCCGTTTAAAATAACATCTTTATTTACTTTTTTTGATGACCTTGCTCCACTTGGAAGGTAATAAAAAGAGTATTGGCTAAATCCAATCCACCAAATACCTACTGTTACAAATGAAATTTTCATGGCCTGTATGCTAGCATCTGCTCCTGAGATACCAAATAGTTCTGGTTTTAATACCATAACAAGATTAAACAGAAGTAAAAAAACACTACCTATATAACCTAAAGAAAATCCTTTAGCGCTCAAACTATCTTGCTGTTCTTTGAAAGCAACATCTGGCAGGTATGAATTATAGAAAACCAAACTACCCCAAAAACCAACTAAAGCTAAAAAATAAGTAAACAGACTTAAGTATATGTTTTCAAGAGAAAAAAAATACAAACCCATACAAGATAAGGCCCCTAAATAGCAGAAAAATTTCATGAATTTTTTCTTGTTTCCTACATAATCTGCAATACCAGATAAAAGTGGAGATAAAAACGCTACTACCAAAAATGCAGCAGCTGTTGTGTATGTAATTAAAGGAGTACTGCGTATTTGAGAGCCAAATACAGAAACTGTTTCTATACCAGTTTTACTGAATAATGCACCATAAAAAATAGGAAAAACGGCAGAGGCTATCACCAAACTATACACAGAGTTTGCCCAGTCATAAAATGCCCAAGCATTACGTAACTTTAAAGATCCCTTCTCTAGTTTGGCCATACTATATATTTTTTGCTAAATTAAAAATATCATATTACAATGAAGGGCTTTTATTGAGTAATGTATTTTTATTACAAACACAATTTTTTGGCACGTAGTTTGGTATTATATTTAAATAGAATTAAATTTCAATAAAACACTGCATCATGAAAAAAATACTCTTATTACTATCTCTATCTAGTTTGTTATTACTAAGTTCTTGTTACATTGAAAATGACAACATACAGGTAGCTTCGCTAAGTCAAGTTTTTGAAACAACTGTTGATTTTACAAATTCCAATGATTACAGCCAACTGGTAAACATCCCTTTAGATATCGAAGTCTATGAAAGTGATGTTATATTGGTATATTGGCTTGAAGATGTAATCTCTGATGGCACTGGAGATACTTTTGATGTATGGACTGCTCTACCCCAAACAATTTATACCACCCAAGGTAGTTTCCAATATAGTTTTAATCATACCTTTATAGATGTATTTTTGTTTTTGCAAGGAGATATAAATCTTGATAGCCTTAGTAGTAATCTAACCAATAACCAAACCTTTAGAATTGCAATAGTTGGGGCAGAATTTGCAAAAACAAACCCTAGCATGCAACAAGTGTTGGGTTTATAATATTAAACTAAAAAAAAGATGAAAAAAATACTTCTACTTCTACTTACTATAATGGTAGTAAGTTGTAATGCCAATGCGCAAAAAAAAGAAAAAAAACAGGAAGTTTTTCCGGTGGTAAAAACTGAAAGCCAATGGAGATTAGAACTCACCCAAATGCAATATTATGTACTTCGAGAGGCAGGAACAGAGAGAGCATTTAGCAGTGATTTAAACAAAAACTACACCAAAGGAACCTACCATTGTGCAGCTTGTAAAACACCTCTATTTAAGAGTGATTATAAGTTTGACAGCGGTACAGGTTGGCCAAGTTTTGATCGTGAAATAAAAGGCAATGTTAGTTTTGATGTAGACTACAACCTTGGGTACGCTAGAAGCGAAGAGCATTGCGCTACTTGCGGAGGTCATCTAGGGCATGTCTTTAATGACGGGCCCAGAGAAACAACAGGTAAAAGACACTGTATAAATGGTGTTGCATTACTCTTTAAAGCAGAAAAATAATGAGCAATTATCCAATACAAAAAACAGAAGCCCAGTGGAGAGAACAACTTGGTGAGGCGCACTATAAAATCCTTCGAGAAAAAGGTACAGAACGACCTTTTACTGGAAGTTACAATCTTACTTTTGAAAATGGTACCTATGGCTGCATGGGTTGTAAAAACAAACTATTTGAAAGTGCCAGCAAGTTTGATAGCGGTTGCGGTTGGCCAAGTTTTGACCAAAGTATTGCCGGTAGTGTTACCTATATAAAGGATACCACTCTAGGTATGGAACGTACAGAAATAGTTTGCTCAAATTGTGGAGGTCATCTAGGACATGTTTTTGATGATGGTCCTACCAGTACTGGCCAGCGCTATTGTGTGAATTCACTCTCTGTAGATTTTGAAAAATAGAAGACAACCTTACCTTTGGTTGCCAAGTTATGTAAAGTCACAACCATGATAAAAATTTGAAATGTTCTTTTTTCAAAAATTTGTTATGTTTCCATTCCACATTTTGTAAATTTGCCACAATAAATTAACTAGCAAATAAAGTACCATGAGTAAATATGATGTAATTGTATTAGGAAGTGGCCCTGGAGGTTATGTAACCGCCATTAGAGCGTCTCAACTAGGATTAAAAACAGCTGTCATTGAAAAGGAAAGTCTTGGAGGTGTTTGTCTTAACTGGGGTTGTATCCCTACTAAAGCATTGCTAAAAAGTGCACAAGTTTTTGATTACCTAAAACATGCAGATGAGTATGGTCTTTCGGTAAAACAATATGATAAAGACTTTTCTAAGGTTGTTGCTCGTAGTAGAAACGTTGCAGATGGCATGAGTAAAGGTGTGCAGTTTTTAATGAAAAAAAACAAAATTGATGTACTAAAAGGTTTCGGAAAGCTTAAGCCCGGAAAGAAGGTAGATGTTGATGGTACAGAGTATAGCGCAGATCATATAATCATAGCTACAGGTTCACGCTCTCGTGTGTTGCCAAATTTGCCACAAGACGGAAAAAAAGTAATTGGATACAGAGAGGCAATGACCCTAGAAAAACAACCAAAATCAATGATTATTGTTGGTAGTGGAGCTATTGGTGTTGAGTTCGCTCATTTTTATAACACTATGGGAACAGATGTTACCCTTGTAGAATTTCAGCCAAATTTAGTTCCTGTTGAAGATCTTGACGTTTCAAAACAATTTGAACGTTCTTTCAAAAAAGCAGGTATAAAAGTAATGACTAATTCATCTGTTGAAAAAGTTGATACTTCTGGCAAAACAGTAAAAGCAACAGTAAAGACCAAAAAAGGAGAAGAGATTATTGAAGCAGATGTTGTGCTATCTGCAGTTGGTATTGTCTCTAACATTGAAGGTATAGGCCTTGAAGATGTTGGTATTGTTGCAGATAAAGGTAAGATCATGGTTAATGATTTCTACCAAACAAACATACCTGGATATTATGCAATTGGTGATGTAACTCCTGGACAAGCATTAGCTCACGTAGCATCTGCCGAAGGGATTACTTGCGTTGAAAAAATTGCAGGTATGCAAGTAGAAGCTATTGACTACGGAAACATCCCAGGATGTACCTATGCAACTCCTGAGATTGCAAGTGTTGGTATGACAGAAAAACAAGCAAAAGAAGCAGGTTATGAATTAAAGGTAGGTAAATTTCCTTTTTCTGCCTCTGGAAAAGCAAGTGCAGCTGGAACAAAAGAGGGTTTTGTAAAAGTTATTTTTGATGCCAAATATGGAGAATGGCTAGGATGCCATATGATTGGCGCTGGAGTTACAGATATGATTGCAGAAGCTGTGCTGGGTAGAAAACTAGAAACTACAGGACATGAAGTATTAAAAACCATACACCCACACCCTACTATGAGTGAGGCTGTTATGGAAGCTGTTGCAGATGCCTATGGTGAGGTAATACACCTATAGTTTTAAAGATGTATTAAAAAAAACCCGCTCTTGGAGCGGTTTTTTTTTATGTTTAATTTGTTCTCTGATAGTCTTAATAAATAAATCAACCTTCCAACACTAGACTACTTTAAATTGTTAATAGCAGTGTTTAAAACATATTATTTTAACCTTATATGTAGTATCAAATTTTATTATGTTTGTTTTAAGAGGTACCGTATTTTATAACCAACCTCACAAACAAGCTTCTCTGTGGAATGAAAAACTTTTTAATAGCGTTTTTTACTTTTATTGTATGGTCATTCTTTCCGCTATGGGTTT
>JABHYI010000193.1 GCA_018656255.1 Bacteroidota bacterium | reverse complement strand
ATAACGCATCTATAGCCAATGCTGTTACAGACATAAGAGCAGCCATTAAAGCAATAAATTCTAATTGAGAGGAGCGGTTTTTTTGCACGTGGCAAAAGTAAACTTTAATCTTTGTAGTTATGCAGTGATTGTATAAAAGATAGTGAGATATCAAATAGGCTATATAAATTCTATATTTACCTTAGTAGGATTGGAGTTCAAAAACTCTATTTTACATAATATAAATTATAGAACATTTATAATTGTTATTAAAATAGAAATGAACAACATACAAACCATAATCTATAAAATCAATATTTCGTACAATGGTTAACAAATAATTAAATATGCGATTCTAAGCGGGATAGAAATTATTCTAGGTAGAATATAAACTACAATAAAAAAGGATGGCTAATATAAATAGTATCTTTGCCTTGATTAAATATCTATGTAATACTACTTACTATTTTTAACATTCTATGGCTTTTAAAAAACTACATCCAGCAATCCAAGAGAAATTAACTTCTCTAGAAATTGAAACTCCAACTGCATTTCAAAACAAAAGTATTCCTGTAATAAAAAGCGGCGCTAATGTATTTTGTATTGCTCCAAAAGATAGCGGAAAAACAACAACACTAATACTAACTACGTTACACAAATTAAAGTATCAGGCTGCTGGAAATGCTCCTAGAGCTGTCATTGTAGTAGAAAACACAAAAAGAGTGTTAGAGTTACATGAGGCTTTTTTATTGTTTACAAAACGTAGTTCTTTACGTGTTTATGCCAGCCATGATGAGCTTCATATTGATATGCAAAAATCTGAAATATTTGAAGGTGTAGACATTTTAATTTCTACCCCTAAGATGTTAAATAAATTATTCTTAGCAAATGGTGTACACACCTCTCAAATAAAATTATTTAGTATCGATGATGCAGCGTTTTTGTCATTAGAATCTCCATATACAGCAATGATGTCTATAACTCAAAGCATTCAAAAATGCCAGTATGTAATCTATACAGAACACTTACATCCAAAATTAAAACGCTTTGAATCTTATTTCATGGAGTATCCTAAAACAGTTAAAGTATAGTTTTTTAAAATACATAGCTAAACCATCAAGATAATGATTCCTAAATTACACTACATTTCACAAGGAAATACCCCTAAAGAGCACCTGGATAATATCCAAAAAGCATGTACATCTGGTATAGAATTAGTGCAGTTATCTCTTGATATCACCTCGCAAAAAAAACTTTTAAACTGTGCCTGGCAGGCTAGAGATATTACCGCTCATTTTCAAACTAGATTAATAATTACAGACCATTGTAAAATAGCAAAAGCTGTAAAAGCAGATGGGGTACATTTTTCATCCCTTAAATGCTTCCCTACAAATGTAAAAACAGATCTTTACTCTTGGCAACTAATAGCAGGTAGTGCAAACACATTACAAGACTGTGAAAAACTGCTAGACAAACAAGTAAGTTATATCTATTTAGGGCCTTTTAAAATAAGTGCTAAAGATACTACCCTACCCCTTTTGGGTTTAAAGGGTTACTCGGGTATTACTGCGCTATTAAAAACCGGTACTCCAATACTGGGTTTTGGTGGCATAAACACTCAAGATGTTACTGCAATATTGCAAACAGGTCTTTCTGGTGTTGCTGTATCTGATGCTATTACCGGTGATTTTAATGCCATTAAAACTTTCCATGAGTTACTGAAATCTTCAGCAACGGCAGAACAGCGCTATAGCATGCCTTAGTATCTAGGCAGATATCTAACACATTTTGGCTGTTGCAAATTAAATAGTGTACCTTGGTATTGTGTTTTAAAACATGTAGATAAAAGGTTTTTAGATTTTAAAATTATCCTTGTAAATAAACTATTATGAAATTAAATTTATTGTCTTGTACTTCTCAAAGGCCCGATAAAAGAGCCATTGCTGCCTGTATTGTAGAGATGGCATCTGGAGTTAGCCCATCTTTATCTAATGAGCTTACAGAAATACTATTATTAGGTGATGCTGTAGAGATTGATGTGCATGACAAAAATACGGCTACTGCACTAAGAGCATTAAGAAAGTTGGATGTTGATTATGAAATTTTAGAATAACTACACATTCTGCTCATTACCAATCTATAGGGAAATAATCCTTTAAGAATTTACCACACCAATGTTTACCGGTATTAATTCCGTCAATTAAAGGGTCCATAACCCTTGCTGCTCCATCTACAATATCTAATGGTGGCTGAAAATCATGAATTTCCACTTTCTTTTTAGATAATGCCGCCGGGTCTTCATCTGTTACCCAACCTGTATCAACAGCATTCATGTAAATTCCAGATTTAGCAAAGCTTGCCGAAGATGTATGAGTAAGCATGTTTAATGCTGCTTTAGCCATATTTGTGTGTGGATGTCTATCCTCTTTTTTAAACCTATGAAACTTACCCTCCATGGCAGAAACATTAATAATATGTTTTTTGCCTGTATTTTCTTTCTTCATAAGGTTAGACAACCTGTTACACAAAACAAAAGGAGCAACAGCATTTACTAACTGTACCTCTACCATTTCTGTGGTTTCAATTTCTCCAAGGGTAAGACGCCAACTGTTTGTTGTTCTTAAATCTACTTGTTGTAAATCTGCATCTAGTTTACCCTGAGGAAACACCTCTGCATTTTGTAAGGTATTGTCAAAACTATAGGGTATTTGAGACAATGCTGCAGAGTTACGAAGTCCAATGCCTGGCTCGGGACCATGCCATGTTACAGGTAATACATTGTTTTTATTTGTTTTTGAGGTTGTAACACTAAGGTCTGAAAGTTCTTGTAAACAGAGCATATGTTCTTTTAATAAAGGCTGAGCATCGTTTGGTAGCTGGCTAACAGGTAATTTTTCATTTTCCATTAAATGATAATAAAACCCTGATGGTCTTCTCACGGTTTGGGCTGCATTGTTAATTAGAATATCTAATCTATCATATTTCTGTTCTATATAATTACAAAATATCTCAACACTAGGTATGTGCCTTAAATCTAGACCGTGGATATGCAAACGATCATTCCAGGTATTATAATCATCTTCTTTCGAGAATCTAATGGCAGAATCTGCTGGAAAACGTGTGGTGGCTATAACGGTTGCTCCAGATCTAAGCAGCATTAATGTAATATGATATCCAATTTTTAATCTAGATCCAGTAATTACAGCAACTTGATCTTTTAAATTTGTGGTTTGGAAACGTTTGGCATAATTTAAATCACCACAAGGGGTGCACATGGTATCATAAAAGTGATGTAATTTTGTGTATACTGTTTTACACACATAACAGTTTCGTGGAGATTCCAATTCTAAGGTTTCTTCTAAAATAGAGGCTGCAGCAAGTAATTTTGGAGCAACAAACAATGCCGCATCCCTCGCAGATCTTATACCCGTTGTTTTTCTTGCATGCTTGTCTTTGGCAATCATTTTACGTTTTGCCGCTTTTTTTGCGTCTTTTCTTCTTCGCTGATGCTCATCTCTAGTTGGGCGAGACAGCTTTCCAGAGGCCTTTAATAGTGCTGTTCTTTTCTCTGGAGTAAGATCAAAAAGTTGATTTGTATCGGCAAGTAAATTCTCTAGCGCTGAAATACAAGCATCTATCTCTTGATTAGTGAGTATGTGATTATTATCTGGTAATTTCTGATCTTCGGGCATATATTCGGGTCATTGAGGCACGCTATGTTATTGAATTTATTTTGGGCAATATAACAATACCTCTATCTAGAAATGTTTATAATTTCAATAAATTATATTGTTGAAATTAAAATAGTTTGGTAAAAAGATATCTACTGATTTATGTGCTATAAATCACAATGCTATTACAACAAATTGTACCTTTATACTTATGACATTAATTGATGTGCTTTCTGCGTTTTCTGGTGGTTGTTTCCTGTTTTATGGCGTGAGCTGTTTGTACTCAACCCATATGACTAATGAGTTTAAACGCTTTGGAATACCTCAGTATTTAAAATTAACAGGGACCCTGCAGATACTTGGAGGCTTAGCCTTACTAATTGGATTTTGGAAATTTCCGCCTCTAGCTTTAATAGGCGCCACAGGGCTTGCACTGTTAATGCTATTAGGCTCTATAGTTCGCATTAAAATAAAAGACAGCTTCTTGCAATCTAGCCCAGCATTTGTCTTTGCAATATTAAACAGCTACTTGGCGTATACCTTTTTTAAGGTTATATGGTTTACAAGCCTATAATTGCTAAACAAAACAGTAAAAATAATGCTGCAGGAAATGATTTAATTAGCGCATCTTTTATCTTAATGTGCATCAGTATAGATCCTGTAAGTAAAAGCCCAAGTGCAGAGGCTGCAACAAGTTCTAGATCTGCAAACCAAATAGATGCGATTAAGGCCAAAGCGAATCCTACTTTTAAAAACCCAACAACATAACACATTGTGCTACCAAGGCCATAGACGTCAAACTCTTGCATCATCGTTTTTGCATCACCGCCTCTCCACCTTGATGGTTTGTTGTATTGCAAAAGCCAAACATTAAGTAAACTTAAACCAACAATAATTTTTAATGCAATTTTCACTTCTTCCATAGTATTTGTTTTTAGTCTGTAAGGGTTATCAATGTTACCTTTAAATATAAAGGTAAAAAAAATAAACAGTTCTTAAACAGATATGTATAAATTATGTTTTTAGTTATTTGGTAAATAGTAGCTTTTTATAAGTATGCTTTAAATAGTAAAAATAAAAAGCGCTATGTTATTGAATAGTTATGATTCAATGACATAGCGCTTTGCTATACCTTTTAAATAGTACCGCTACTATTTTTCTAATTTTACTTTAACTGCGTTCATTCCTCTTTGACCTTTCTCCAGTTCAAAAGAAACTTTGTTTCCTTCTGTGATTTCGTCAATAAGGCCACTAACATGGGTAAAGTATTTTTCTTGATTCTCCGAGTCAATAATAAAACCAAAACCTTTTGATGTGTCAAAGAAGTTAACCACACCAATACGAACAGGATTAAATGCCTCTCTTTCAGACTCTAATGTCTTTGGGATACTAATTGCAATATCCTCAATCTCTATTTCTACTTTTTGAGATGGATCTGGCGGGGTATCAACAAGATTACCGTTATAATCTACATAAGCAAACTCGATACCAGAGGTACCATTTTCTTGCCTTTCGAGTTTTCTAGCTTCCATTTTCTTGCGCTTGTCTTCTCGTTTTTTTAAACGTTTTTTTTCTTTTTCTACTTTACTAAAGGTTTGTTGTGATTTTGCCATTCGTTATTTTGAATAAATACTTTTACTTAATAATCTACAATTTCTGAAAAAAATGCCATTTTTTCAAGAAAAACGAGACTTCTTTCTATTTTTTTATGAACTATTGTTTCCTTTTCTTCTTAGACTTACTGGTATTTACAACCAATGAATTTGTATGTTGCAATTGATTTGCCATCAATTTTTCAATCAATTCATCTTTTGTGAGATGATGAAACACAGTCTTTACCGCAGTTTTTAATTCTGTAGAAATCGCCTTATTAGGTTTGGCTTTAAATATCTTTCTAGCCCAAAGAATGGTATTATTCTCTTCAATGGCCAAGGCATCAACTTTTTCCATTTTAGAAAATGAAATACTTAGTTCTTGCTCTAAATCTGGAATATCAGCAAGCTCATCTTCTTGTATCACACTTAAAGATAGCCCCTTTGCTCCCGCTCTTGCAGTACGCCCAGACCTATGCACATATGCATCATAGGTATCTGGAAGATGGTATTGTACTACATAACTAATTTGTTTAACATCGATACCACGAGCTGCTACATCTGTGGCAATTAATATATCTATATGTCCTTCTCTGAATTGCCCCATTATTCTGTCTCGAATGCCTTGGGTTAGACTCCCATGTAAAGCCCCAGAGGAGAATTTGTTTATGGCTAACTTTTTGGCGAGCTTATTAACAGCAGCTTTAGTTTTACAAAATATGATACCTCTTTGCCCCTCTTTGGTATTTAAAAAATGCATTAACACCTCTAGCTTCTCTATAGGCTTCACCACAACATATTGATGATCTATCCCTTGATGACCAATGGTTTCCATATCTTCTTGGATATCTACCACATGCTTTGACAAATAGTTCTGTACCATTTGTTTTATACTTCCAGCCATCGTTGCAGTAAACAAAAGAGTTCTTCTTTTTTTCGGCAATGAAGCAATAATAGTGTCTAATCCTTCTTTTAAAACAGCAATCATTTCATCTGCTTCATCTAACACCAATAAAGAGGTCTTTGATATATCAATAGCTTCCCTTTGTATTAGATCTATAAGCCTTCCGGGGGTTGCTATAACAACATGAGTATCTTTTTTTAAACGTTCAATTTGAGGTTTAATAGGTATACCTCCAACAATAGAAGCAATAGAAATTTCTGGTTTTTTACTGGAAAAATCTGTAAGGTTTTTAAATATCTGTTGTCCTAATTCTCTAGTTGGTGCCAATACAACTGCTTGTATTGAATTGTTTTGAGTGTCTATACCCTGTAACAGCGGCAGTCCAAAACCAGCCGTTTTTCCCGTCCCTGTTTTTGCCAAAGCAACAACATCCTGCTTTTGATTTAGAATCACCGGTATGGTCTTTGTTTGAATGCTAGTTGGGGTTTTAATGTCTAAAACATCCAATGCATTAATCAAAAAATCATCTAAACCTAAATCTGAAAATGTAGTGCTCATATGGTATTATTAGGGTTTTGTTTTATGATTCTTGAAGAATCCTTTTTGATTTTCTGTAAGTGTATTTAGGGTAAATACTTCTTTTTGCAAATCTGTTTAGATTACCTGCATTAACCATTTTTTGATATACAGGTTTTGTAATTCCAAAATATTCATAGGTTGTACCATCTGTAAAAGTAATCTCTAACAGTAGCCCTTTATGTTGATAATCTGCAATTGCTGAATTTGTAATTGTTTTGGTATAAGCTGGTAGGTTTTTCTCCTTAGTTTCTGGAGCCATACTTACCAAAAAGTGATACCCATCAATAATCTTACGGCTTTGCATTTCTGCCTCTTGTTGCAATGGGTCTCCATCTTGAAATTTATCTGGATGCCATTGCTTTACTAGATTACGATATTTTTTCTTTAAATCCTTAAGATCAATTTCTGTTTGTAATCCAAACAATTTCTTATACTCGTGTATGCGCTTCATAACCAGGGGGTTTATTAGGGCGCGAAATTACCTCTTTTTTATGGATATACTAGTGAGTATGGGGTAATAAAAAAGCCCATCTTAGAAGATGGGCTTTGTTTGAAAGTATTGGGATATTACTTAGACAACTTTTACGTTTACCGCGTTTAATCCTTTGTTTCCTTCTTGTAGGTCAAAAGTAACCTCGTCACCTTCTCTAATCTCATCGATTAATCCTGAAATGTGTACGAAGTGGTCTTTTTCAACTCCTTCTTCTGTAATAAATCCAAAACCTTTTGTGTCGTTGAAAAATTTTACTGTTCCTTTACTCATTGTAATATAATTTAATGTTAATATTTTATAGTTTGCAAATATCACGTTATTAAATTGATTTAACAAACATATTAATCAATATATAGTCATTTATAAAGAAATAGCAAGTAACACTCCCCTATTATGGCGGTTCTTTGTAAGAGTATTAATTTATATTAATTATCAAAATAACTACCATTTATGGCATATTTGAGTAAATGCCCCTCATTATCTTGTTAGTAAAGATGTGGTTATTTTAATAGAGTGATGCGTACCTTTTTCTTTTTTAAACGTGTATTGTTTGTTTTCTCAACAACTCCAAGTGCTTTTTCTTTAGGCACTGCAACAAAAGCACAATCTTGTTTTAACTCTATTACACCAAGTTCATTTTTGTTAAGATCACCTTGTTTAAACAATAGTCCTGCAATATCTCCTTTGGATATTTTATCCTTTCTTCCTCCAGATATAAATAATGTAGACCATTGAGATAAAATAGCAGTTTCTTTATCTGTAAGTTTTAAAATATCTGTACAATTAATGAATTCTGGCAAAGGCTCCTCTATCCATTTTAGTACATAGGCAGTTCCTGAGGCATTCATTCTTGCAGTTCTTCCGTTTCTGTGGGTAAACTCCTCAAGCTTTAAAGGAAGCTGATAGTGAATTATAAAGTTTAACTCTGGTATATCCAAACCTCGTGCAGCCAAATCTGTGGCAATAATAATTTGATGAGTACCATTTCTAAACTTAATTAAAGCCCGTTCTCTATCTATTTGTTCCATACCACCATAAAAATGGCCATGAGGTATGTGCTGCTGTTTTAGAAAATCACTCACATACTCAATAGTGTTTTTGAAATTACAAAATATAATACCAGGCTCATTACCGATATGGTACAACAGGTCTACCAATGCCTGTAATTTGTTTTTTTCTTTAGATTTTACTATTTGTATGGATAAAGCGGTCGTTTTTGTATTTAGATAGTTTATTACAACTTCATTTTTAATTCCAACAAAATCAGGAATGTCTATATCCTGCGTAGCAGAGGTTAAAATACGTTTTTCTATTTGCTTAAGACTCTCAATTATTTCTCGCATTTCTTTTTCAAACCCAACCTCTAGAGATTTGTCAAACTCATCAAGTACTAAAGTCTTGATAGATGAAGTTTCAAAAGTATCTCTGCGCATATGATCTGCCACTCGCCCTGGAGTGCCTATTAGAATACTTGGTGTGTGGGCAAGATCTATTTTATCTTTTGAAATGGGTCTACCTCCATAAATAGCATTTGCTTTATAGCCAGATCCCATTTGTCTTATGACCTGTTCAATTTGTATGGCCAGCTCTCTTGATGGAACCAATATTAATAGTTGCACCTTTTCACAATCTGGGTCTAACCCTTGCAAGGTTGGTAATAAAAAAGCAACGGTTTTGCCAGTACCTGTTGGAGATAGCAATATTGTATTGGCAACAGAAGCAATGGCTAACACAACCTCTTCTTGCATTTCATTTAAAGCAGTTATGCTTAGTTTGGCAAGAAGTTCTTTTTGTGTTTTTTTAAAATGAGTCATGAATAAACATATTATAACAGACTAACAAAATGTATGTTAAACTAATAATGTCCAAAGGTATTCAAAAAGTTATCTTTTAACCCTTTAATGTATTTTCTAATTACAAAAAAAAAACTGCTTGCAGTAGATTTCTCTATAGCAAGCAGTTCTAAAATAAATAAATATAATTACTCAATAGTTACATCAAAGCTAGTAGTTATATCTGTCTCTCCTCCAGCACTCTCTAGACCATCATTAGGTTTAACAGGCTCGTGACGAAGTGTTACAGTTAATGATCCTTCGCTTGCTGCACCAGTAGAGAGTGTAATTTGAACTCCAAGAGGATTACCTTGAGAATCTTGATCCTCATAATTGGTCTGGATACTTAACCCTTCACTAATGGTGTAAAAAACTTGGTGCTCGTCTGCCTCTTCAATTACTTCCTGAGTAATATCTTCAACTTCTTCACCACTTTCATCTAAAAAAGCTACTGTGCCATCATAGATTGTGTTTTCAGAAAAATTTCCT
>JABHYI010000215.1 GCA_018656255.1 Bacteroidota bacterium | reverse complement strand
GACTTTGGGATAAAAATGAAAAATTAAAATTTTAATATTTAAATGAACACCAATGAAGTATACGGATGTTTTTCCCATTGATGCAGCCTCAGCAGTGTGTTATTCAGGCTACAGAGCTGGACAGGTGCCTGGTGTCTCATTTCCTTCTTACAGTGAAGTTAAAGAGGACTTGCTTATAGTTAAGAAGCACTGGAGCTATATTCGCCTTTATAGTTGCGATGCCCATTCAAAAACAGTTTTACAGGTCATAGAAAATGAAAAATTAGACCTTAAAGTAATGCTTGGAGCTTATATCACCGCTGAAGAAAACAACCATAACTGTCCTTGGGGTGGGGGCGTGTATACTGATCAGACTCTTCAAAATAATAGATTACATAACCAAAACGAAATTAATAAGCTAATTGAACTTGCCAACACCTACGATTCCATCATATTTAGCCTTTCGGTAGGTAATGAGGCATGTGTTGAATGGACAGATCATATGGTACCCGTTGCGCGTGTAATTGAGTATGTGAAACAACTTAAGGCTGGGACTAAACAACCCGTTACATTTTGCGAAAATTATGTTCCTTGGCTAGATAAACTAGCCCCTTTGGTGGAGGCCGTTGACTTTATCTCTATTCATACCTATCCGCTTTGGGAATATAAAACTATTGATGAGGCCATTTCATTTACAAAACAAAATTACCAGGCTGTTGCTAAAGAGTATCCTCATAAATTAGTGGTCATCACAGAAGCAGGATGGGCTTCAACCTCAAACGGTAAAGGCATTCCAAGAGAGCATGCCAATCCTGTTTTTCAAAAAATTTACTACCAAGAGCTTAGTCGTTGGTGTGAAGAGGATTGTATTCTTACGTTTATTTTTGAAGCTTTTGACGAACCTTGGAAGGGATCTGATGATCCAGATGAGCCTGAAAAACACTGGGGTTTGTATTATGAAAATCGAAGCCCTAAACTAGCTCTTAAAAAAAAGACGGCTTATAAAGCGGAACAGACAAGGTAAAAATAAGTTTTAACTCTTTTGCTCTTTGTTAAAGTATACTAGGTAGTAATACATCTGCTTTTCCTCATCCCAGCCTTTCTCAACAAATTTATCTGCACTTTCTGGATTAATGAAATCTAGTTTAATCTGTATGTTTGTATCTAGATTTATAACATTTTTTATTTTTTTTCTTGCGGCTGTAACTGCTGTGTTAGCAATAGGAAAGGTAGTTAAATCTTCGATTTTATATTTAGGAGCGGTCTCACTTTTGTAGTGGTTAAACTCTGGCACTAAATCTGGGTTACTAATGACATCGTTCATGAAATTACCTTCATTGAAGGTGTCATTTTTGGCAAAATGATTCACCGCACGGTTCATAAACAAAACTTCTTCTTTTTTGTCTTCGGCAGGAAGTACCACGTCTTTTGCAAAATCTTGACAAAATTTCAAATATTTTTTAGTGTAAAAGTTATCATCCTCAAAGGCTTCGACCCCTAAAAAGCTTTCCAACCAATACCGCGTATCATATCTATTACTGTCTACAGATAATACTTTATACCCTTCTTCTTTTTTTACATTAAATATAATACACCCTTTGTCTAACTTGTTTAGACTAACTCCTTGTTGCAGATGAGCATTGATTTGGTTTTCTTGCTCAGAAAATTGAAGGAAGTCTTGTTTAAGCTCAGATTTAAAAATACCTACTGCGTTTACTTTTTCATTATCAATTTGTAAGTTTTCTAAATAGGCAACATACACCTCACCGCTTTTAATGTGCTGATGTGTAGATTGGTCATATAAATGCTGGGTAATCTTTTTACTTTGTTGGTGAACACACTCTGGATCGTCAAATATTTGAGTAGCACAGTTAAATAGTTCATGAAATTCTAGATCTGCCTCATTAACAAACTGAAAGTAGTTCTCTTCTTTGTCTCTAAAGGGTTTTAAAAAGTATTCTTTTAAAAGTGGAGTAATCTCATCATCCATTTTATATACATCATCAGAGAGAAGTATAGGTTCGTTTTTACTTTTGTTTCCAACGCGATGAATGGATAAAGAGGCAATATGGGTGTTAAATAGATTGATCATAAAATAAGATTGAGGCGTTTGGCCTTTTTAAAAGGTAAAAAAGTTTGGTAGTAACAAGCCAAATACAATAGATGTTGCTCCAAATATATTTGGATGTTTTTCTTAGTTAATTTTTAGTTCCAGGTCTCATCAAAATCTAGATGCTCATAGTCATCTGAGCTGCCGTATTGGTCATCATCAAAATTCTCGTCTCCATACATATCATCAAGATCTCCATCTGCAGATTCGCTTACAAACTCAGGGTCTATTGGCTCATCTGGAACCTCTCCTTGTGCAAACATAAGGTTTGGGTAGGTAACTCCTGCTTCTGGCTCTGCGATATCTGCAAGTTCTATGATAAAGGTCCACATAGATAAAAAATCATAGATATATACGAGGTTTCTGTGTTCTTTAGAAAGGACGTGATTGAGTATTGTTTCTGCCATGGTACGCGTTGGCTCACCACCATCGCTCATATCAAAGAGTGCTATCTCATCTTTTTGTTCCCACTGGTCGTTACTTTCATAAAAAGAGGCCACTTCTTGGCCTTCAAAGCCAAAGGCTTGAGTGATGGTATTATGAAAATCTTCAAAGGTTGCATTTTCTTGAATCTCTATGTCGCGATACACCTCGTCTTGCGAATTTAAAATGACTCTAAAACGATAAATCATACACTTTTATATTAGTTTTTAAAGATATTATTTTGCTGCTTATTTACTATATCTATGCAGGGTAAAAGTCATGGTTGCCAATAAAAAGAAAGCCGTAACTTGATGAAGTACTCCCAGCCAAACAGGAACAAACAAAACTAAGGTAAGCACACCTAGCACGAATTGTACTCCAACTAGAATTAAAAGTAAGTTGATACCCTTTTGTTGTAACATGGTAGTTTTATTTTTTCTAGCCTTAAACCAAATAAAACCGATAATACCAACAACAATGTAGGCTAGGTATCGGTGTACAAATTGCACACCGCTTTTGCCCTCTATAAAGTTTCTCCAAAGTGGTTCTTGTTCTGTGGTAACACTTTGATGTATAAGCTCTCCGTCATTCATTAGTGGCCAGTGGTTATGAATCCAACCTGCATCTAGACCAGCAACAAAAGCGCCCCAGATGATTTGAACTACAAGTATAACAAGCCCTACTCTAATAAGATTTCTAAACGAGGTGTTAACTTGTTTTTTTGAAGGAAAAATTAGATCTAAGGCCACCCAAAAAGTATACGCAAAGGTCAGAAATGCGGTTGTTAAGTGCATGGCGAGTCTGTAATGGCTTACATCTGGTTTGTCCACAAGGCCACTTTTCACCATAAACCAACCCAAAAATCCTTGAAAGCCACCCATAGCTAGCAAAATCAAACATTTTTTAATAGTAGATTTTGTAAGCTGTTTTCTAAGCAAGAAATATACAAACGGAATCACAAAAACCAATCCTATAAAACGGCCTATTACACGGTGTATCCATTCCCAGAAATAAATATCTTTAAACTCATCTATAGTCATGTTATAGTTGAGTTTTTGATATTCTGGGTATTGTTTGTATAAATCGAAAGCTTCATTCCATTGCATGGCATTTGTTGGAGGAATGGTGCCAGAAATTAGGTTGTAATTTGAGATAGACAAGCCAGAATGTGTAAGACGGGTAATACCTCCTACAATTACCATGATAAAAATAAGTGTACATCCCGTTAGGAGCCAGTATATCACCTTTTTGTTGTCTTTCATACAGTTGTTTTTAATCCCAGTTTCGCCCCTTTTTCTAACATAAAAGCTTTTGCTGGCTCATACTCATTGGGTATTTCACCCTCCAGTATAGCCTCTTTTATAG
>JABHYI010000211.1 GCA_018656255.1 Bacteroidota bacterium | reverse complement strand
GTAAATCTACCTTAGTGAACGCTATTGAAAATAGGTTAGACCTTAAAACTGCAGCAATTTCAATGCAGCATATGCAGGGGCAGCACACCACTACTTTTGCTGAGATGTATGACCTGAGTTTTGGAGGGCATATTATAGACACTCCTGGAATTAAAGGTTTTGGTATTGTAGACTTGGAACCTCAAGATATTGGCAACTTCTTTCCTGAGTTTTTTGCTGTGAAACAAAATTGTAAGTTTCACAATTGCCTGCATTTAGAAGAACCTAAGTGTGCTGTAAAGCAGGGAGTAGAAGCGGAAACCCTATCCACTTCAAGATACAGGAGTTATGTGCAAATGTTACAAGATGAGGAAGGTAATTACAGACAAGATATTCACCAAGGATCATGAGGGTAGTTGTTCAAAGGGTATTGGAAGCTAGTGTGGTGGTTTCGAACACTGCAGTAGCGGTTATTTCAAAAGGGCTTTTGGTGCTGTTGGGGGTTGCGCATACAGATACCCAAGAAGACATAGATTGGTTGGTAAAAAAAATAAGCCAACTTAGAATTTTTGAAGACGCTTCAGGACAAATGAATGCTTCTTTACAAGATGTTCAAGGAGAGCTAATAGTGGTGAGTCAGTTTACTTTATTGGCTGCTACTAAAAAAGGGAATAGGCCCTCTTATATTAAGGCAGCAAAACCTGAGGTTGCAGAACCGCTTTATGAAGCTTTTGCTTTAGCTATGGAACAAGCCCTTGGTAAAAAAATTGGGAGGGGTGTTTTTGGTGCAGATATGAAAGTGTCATTGATCAATGATGGTCCTGTGACCATTGTAATAGATAGCCAACAAAAAGAATAATTATGGATATTAAAAATGCACAAGAAGTGGTAGACCACTGGATTAAAAATCATGGGGTGCGTTACTTTAATGAACTCACCAATATGGCACAGCTCACGGAAGAAGTAGGTGAGGTGGCTAGAATTATTGCCAGGCGTTATGGAGAACAATCTGAGAAACCTTCTGACAAGGACAAAGATTTAGGAGAAGAGCTGGCAGACGTGCTTTTTGTAGTATTGTGTTTGGCCAATCAGACGGGTGTAAATCTGCAAGATGCCTTTGACAAAAAGCTAGCTGTAAAGACAGAAAGGGACCATGACAGGCACCAAAACAACCAAAAATTAAAATAAGTATTTACCCTTTTTTTAAGACAGTTCTGATTCGTATTTTAGGGTCATTGCACTGTATTTAAACCGCTCATTTCAAGGCATTATTTTTATGACGTATCCTACATTTTCTTTACAAGGTCCTAGCGAAAACTTGTTAAAAGCACAGATTGCCATTACTGGATCTAAAAGTGAAACCAATAGATTGTTATTGTTACAAGCACTTTTTCCTGTACTAAGCATAGATAATTTGTCCAATTCTGAGGACGCTCAGGCCATGCAAAGAGGGGTGACTAGTTCAAAGGGCACGGTAGATATTTACCATGCTGGAACTGCCATGCGTTTTTTAACCGCTTATTACGCCACACAGCCAGGAGTTTCTATAATACTTACTGGATCTGAGAGAATGCAAGAAAGACCTATTGGCATTTTAGTAGACGCACTGAGAAATTTGGGTGCAGAGATTTCGTATGTTAAAAACGAAGGGTATCCGCCTTTGGCGATAAAAGGAAGTGAAATTACCCAGGACAGCGTGCAACTCAACGCGGGGGTGAGCAGTCAATATATTTCTGCTTTATTACTTGTGGGCGCTCGTTTAAAAAATGGATTAACCCTAGCGCTAGAGGGTAAAATCACTTCAGTACCTTATATAAAAATGACCCTTAAGTTATTGGAAAAAATTGGAGTTAAAACGAAGTTTGAGGGCCAAGAAATTAAAGTATTTCCAGCCGGCGATGTCTTTTCACAAAGCATGGTCGTGGAGTCTGATTGGAGCTCTGCTTCTTATTATTATTCATTGATCGCCTTGTCAGATGTTGGGAGTGAAGTTTCCTTGAGTTCCTATACCCCTGACAGTTTACAAGGAGACGCAGTGCTCCGGGATATTTACAGTCATTTAGGGGTTCAAACTACTTTTAAAAAGGACCAACTAGTATTGGCTAAAGTAGCCGCTCCAAGCGACGCCATTTTGGAAAAGGGTCTTGCTTGGGACTTGTCCAATGCACCAGATATTGCACAAACCATCGCAGTGAGTTGTTTTGGCTTGGGAGTGGCTTGTGATCTGACGGGATTACATACCCTTAAAATTAAAGAGACGGATCGTTTGGTGGCTTTAGAGAATGAACTGAGTAAACTGGGTGCTGGGCTTCATATCACAGAAAAGAG
This sequence comes from Bacteroidota bacterium, assembly GCA_018656255.1. Lineage (GTDB taxonomy): Bacteria > Bacteroidota > Bacteroidia > Flavobacteriales > Flavobacteriaceae > Patiriisocius. The sequence goes on along the minus strand of JABHYI010000211.1, from coordinate 555 downwards.
TTTGCATTTAGCTGCTTTTAATGGAAGTATAAAAGCGCATGTGACCATTGGTACTTATCACGATCACAGAATGGCCATGGCCTTTGCTCCCCTCGCATTAAGGGTGCCAATTGCCATTGAAGACGCAGGGGTGGTGAATAAATCATACCCTGATTTTTGGACAGATATGAAAACGCTTGGAATACAAGTCGTTCCGGTATAGGCCTTTGGTAGGCCCTATGAATCCTCATAATACGCAATTAAACCCGCTTTTGCTTGACAAGGCTATGCCTTGGGTTGTATATTTGCATTCTTTAAATTAGATAAAAAACACTATGAAATTATCCGCCTTTGGTTTTGAATTGCCTGAAGAACTTTTATCAGAGTACCCTGCAGAAAATAGAGATGAGTCTAAATTAATGGTGATTGATAGGGCTAAAGGTACTATTGAACACAAAATGTTTAAGGACATCATTGATTATTTCGATGAAGGAGATGTGATGGTGCTTAACAATACGAAAGTGTTTCCAGCGCGTTTATACGGTAATAAAGAAAAAACAGGTGCCCGAATCGAGG
>JABHYI010000208.1 GCA_018656255.1 Bacteroidota bacterium | reverse complement strand
AGCGCTAGGGCTTTAATTAGAAAAGGTTTTCTTCAGCAGGCTAAAGTGTGTGCTACACAAAACATAGCCTATTTTAAATCCAAAGTTTCTAAAACGATCCCGCTGCTAGGTATAGAACCCTCGGCAATATTGGGTTTTAGAGATGAGTTTTTACGTTTGGTAGATGATAGAGCTGCTGCAAGTCATGTTTCTAAACATGTATATCTTTTAGAGGAATTTTTGGCCTCAGAGTTTGAAAAAGGGGAAATTTCTAAAACGCTATTTACACAGGCACCTGCCCAGATTAAAATACACGTGCATTGCCATCAAAAAGCCTTAGGGTCTCAAAAAAACACATTTGACGTCTTAAATTTCCCAACCCACTATAGCCCGACATTAATAACCTCTGGATGTTGTGGTATGGCAGGTAGCTTTGGGTATGAAAAAGAGCATTATGATGTGAGTATGAAAATAGGTGCGTTGCGACTATTTCCTGCTGTTCTTAAAGCAAAAAAAAATACAATTATTGCTGCCAACGGCACAAGTTGTAGGCACCAAATAAAAGATGGGACTCAGCGCGAGGCGCTACATCCAATTACTATTTTAAATAATGCATTGCTTTAGTTTGCTATTTCAAAGCTAGTTAAGGTAGCAGTGCTTATAGAAGTATTTTGCTCTGGGAGCGGAATTTCTAATCCAGGGATGCCACTTAAATCTTCAAGGGCATAATCTACCGTTTCTTTAGAATATACCAGCCCTATATTTGCAGCATAATAATTTTCTACTACCAATACGTCTTGAGAGCTCAAAATAGGAAGAGATAATGTAGTGCCACCTACTTGAACTTCTGTGCTAATTTCTAAGTTCAATACAATGTTAGACTGTATTACATCTGTGTATGTTTGGGTATCGGTGGTATAAGAGGGTAATACCTGCTCTTGGGTAGTTATAGATGTGTATTCAATGATAATAGGGAAATCCATAATAATTTCCTCAAATGAACCTGATATAATGTTTAGTTGTGTTCCGTTAAGAGCATTTGGATCAAACAACACAGCGTTATTTAATGGGATGCTAATATCTGGAAATCCTTCGACAGGAACCCCACCTAGAGCGCCATTTACAATAAGTTTTCCGTTCTCATTTCTAACAAGGTTTTGAGTGAGTAAGCCAACCATAAAACCGCCAGAATTTAGCTCTTGGGTATCTAGGTTTGTGTACTGCACACCATTTTCTTGTTGTGTTCCAAAAACAAACATGTTGTCTTGACTTGTTTGATCTTCACTCTCATTGGTATAACTCCAAGACGAGTTTAAGCTCAGTGGGAAATACGTTGCGGAGTTATTGCTACTTGGTGTGGTGGTATCATCACCGCCGCAAGAAATTAGACCTAACGTTAAGATGGTAAGGCTCAGTAATGAATATTTCATAATTGCATGTTTTGAGCAAATATATCAAAAACAATGAGATTGTAAGTATTCAATACCCAAGATTGCGGCGTTTGTATAACTATTTAAATTCTCAAAAACTAGACAAAAAAAAGAGCAATTACCACAGGTAATTGCTCTTTTTAAGTACTATGTACTAATCCTACTATCCTAAATATTTTTTTAGGATGTGACTCTTGCTTTCTTGACGTAAGCGACGAATTGCTTTTTCACGAATTTGACGCACACGTTCACGACTCAGCTCAAAGGTGTCCCCAATTTCTTGAAGTGTCATAGCTGGTTGCCCGCTTAGCCCAAAATTTAATTTTACTACATCTGCCTCACGAGGAGCAAGGGTGTCTAGTGCTCTATCAATTTCAATTTTTAAAGACTCATGTATGAGCGCCTTGTCTGGATTTGGTGTTTCTCCAGAGCTAATTACATCATATAGGTTATTGTCATTTTCACCTTCCTGGAAAGGCGCATCCATTGATAAACTTCTAGATGAATTTTTCAGAGACTGTTTTACACTACTAACTGTCATGTCTAGTTCTTTTGCTATCTCTGATGCAGAAGGAACGCGCTGGTGAACTTGTTCTAGATGTATAGATGCTTTACGTATTTTGTTTATATCACCAATCTTGTTTAGGGGTAAACGTACCACACGAGATTGTTCTGCAATGGCTTGAAGTATGGATTGTCTAATCCACCATACAGCATATGATATAAATTTAAACCCTCTAGTTTCATCAAAACGCTGTGCAGCTTTTACAAGACCTACATTACCTTCATTAATAAGGTCACTAAGTGTTAATCCTTGATTTTGATATTGCTTTGCTACCGAGATAACAAAACGAAGGTTTGCTTTTGTTAATTTGTCTAAGGCACTTTGGTCTCCTTCACGAATACGTTGTGCTAACTCAACCTCTTCCTCTGCGGTTATCATGTCAATCTTACTTACATCTTGCAAGTAACTGTTCAAAGATTTGGTTTCTCTATTAGTAACCTGCTTGGTAATTTTGAGTTGTCTCATTGGATCAAATGTGTTTTAGGTTAATAACCTTTAAGGTTATATGTTTTCTTGTTTGTTGCCTAATGCTTCAGAAATAGAACTATATCTGAGGTCTGTTTTAACAACAATCTAAGTTCACTACTTACTTATACGTAAGAGATTCTGTATTTGTTACAAAATAATTTATATTTTTTTGTGAAACCTTTATTTATTAGCTGCGTCTTTATGCTATTAGGCATAATGGAGGTTTTTCACCAAAGTTGCCTGGTCTCTATTTTAAAAAGTTTTACTACTTTATAACCTATTGGTGTATATATTTGTAAATCACTATTAGCTATTGTCTTTAGGTTAGAAATAAAAAAGTGTTTATGAAATTATATATCTGTGTATTACTACTTCTATTAAGCTTTTCGCTAAGTGCGCAGTTTGATAATACCACCAAAAAAGTTGGTTTTGAGCCAATTGATAGGGTGGTGAGTGATCCTGCGGGTTTAAAAATACCCAAATCTCCAATTCCAGGATTAACAAACCAACAAAACCGTTTTGAGATAAAAAATGATAATGCAAGTACGCTTGGTACAGAGGATCCAGAGCCTATAGATATGTCAACAGATGACGGTTTTCTTACCACCAAAACCGACATGACTCCCAATGCTTTTGTTAAAGATAAACCAGCCACAGCTGCCTTTGATAGAGACCAGGTTCTTGGTGAGATTACAACCAAAGGCGGTTTTGTAAATGTTGTATACAGAGATCATCAAAGTGTAGATGGAGATAGAATACGTGTGTATGTTAATGATGATATTGTACAAAGTGATATCTCTTTGGATGCGAGCTTTAGGGGCTTTGACCTTACCCTTACACCAGGAGAAAATATTATAGAATTTCAAGCTTTAAATCAAGGCGAAAGTGGTCCAAACACTGCAGAGCTGCATGTGTATGATGAAAATGGAACCTTAATTTCTAAAAACGAGTGGAATTTGCTAACGGGAAGAAAAGCTACAATTGTTGTCTACCAAGATTAATGTATTTAAGCCTAAAACTCCACAGCTATTTGGGCTACTTCTGCAGGCTCCATAGCACCTATACTATACTGTCCAATTCTAACTCTTACTAGGCGCAGTGTTGGAAACCCAACTGATGAGGTCATCTTACGAACTTGCCTAAACTTTCCTTGGGTAATGGTAATAGAAATCCATGAGGTTGGCCCATGGCGATCGTCTCTTATTTTTTTTGCACGTTTTGGCAGGGTAGGAGCACTTGTAAGTAATTTAACCTTGCATGGCCTTGTTAGGTATGGTTTATCATCTACCGTTATATGAACACCTTCTTGTAGTTTTAAAATTTCAGTAGCATGTATAATACCGTCTACTTGGGCATAATATTCTTTTTCTATGCCACTGTTATTTACATGATAGCTATAAGCGCCATTGGTGGTCAGTAGCAGTAGGCCTTCACTAGACTCATCTAGTCTTCCAATAGCCATTGTGCCCTTCGGGAAATCAGCTAAAGAACCTAAAAAAGTTTTGTTTTTAGCATGCCTATCATTTGTAGTGAATTGACTCACCACTCCATAGGGCTTAAATACTTTGT
>JABHYI010000095.1 GCA_018656255.1 Bacteroidota bacterium | reverse complement strand
CGTTCTGTTCAGCATATATAGTGAGTAGTAGCCCTAGTCCTAAAAATATTAAATTAACAATAGTTAGCACGATGGTAAACCAAAACATGTTTTTTTGAGCGTCCTTTAAATTGCGGCATGTTAAGTTTTTTTGCATCATATCTTGATCTAGGCCTGTCATTACAATTGCGATAAACATTCCGCTAACAAATTGTTTAAAAAAGTAATTACTGCTTTTATAATCATCAAAGAAAAAGATCTGTGATAGATCGCTTTGTGCTATGAAATTAAGTACTCCATCATCCCCTACACCTAATCCATCTGATATATAATATATAGCTACTCCTACTGCAATAAGCATGAAAAGAGTTTGCAGGGTGTCTGTCCAAACAATGGTTTTAATACCGCTTTTAAAGGTGTACAGCCAGATAAGTAAAATAGTAATGGTTACTGTTACCCAAAATGGTACTCCCATTGCATTAAAGACTAGGTCTTGCAATACAATTGCTACCAAATACAATCTAAAACTAGCTCCTGTAATTCTAGAGAGTAAAAAGAAAGAGGCCCCTGTTTTGTAGGAAGCGGTTCCGAACCTTCCTTCCAAGTAGGTGTATATTGAGGTTAGATTTAGCCTATAATACAAGGGCAGTAATACAAGCCCTATAACCGCATAGCCAAAAGTATAGCCCAAAACAACTTGAAAATAATTAAAACTATCTGCCTCGACAGCCCCTGGAACAGAAATAAAAGTAACTCCACTTAAAGAGGCGCCAATCATGCCAAAAGCCACCAAATACCATGGTGACTGCTTCCCGGCTTTAAAAAAATCTGCATTACTACCTCCCTTGTTTGTAATGTATGATATTGCCAGCAGTAGTGAGAAATAACCGCCAATAAGTAAAAGAATGTGAAATGGTTGCATAAATTTGTTTCTGAAATATTTTACCGTGAGTAAAAATATGAAAGTTTAACATGCAATGCTTTACTAATGGCTATATATTCATGCGGAGTTATAAATTATCTTGATTAAAGTAGAAAAATGATTTATCACAAAAACCGTATAATATTTATTTATAAGGATTATAATTCCTCGTTTTTTCCAAGCTTTTTTTTATCTTTCGGGTTATGGATTTTTCTTCAAAACTTCTTGAAAATGCGGTAAACGAAATGTCTCAATTACCAGGAATTGGCAAGCGAACTGCGCTTCGTTTGGTGTTACATATGTTAAAGCAGCCCCCACAGCAAACCCTTGGGTTGGCTCAAAGTTTGGTTTCCTTAAGAGAACAAATTAATTTTTGCAACAGTTGTCACAACTTAAGTGACGCTAAGTTGTGTGAAATTTGTGCAAACCCTAACCGTAGCCAAAGATTAGTTTGTGTAGTTGAAGACATTAGGGATGTTATGGCCATTGAGGCAACTAGTCAATACAGAGGGCATTACCATGTATTGGGAGGTAAAATATCACCAATGGATGGTATTGGCCCCTTGGATTTAACCATAGATTCTTTGGTTGAAAAGGTAAAAGATGGCCAAATAGATGAGCTTATATTTGCATTAAGCTCCACAATGGAGGGAGATACCACCAATTTTTATATCTTTAAACAAATTGAAGACTATAGCGTAACCACAACAACCATTGCCAGGGGTATTTCTGTAGGTGATGAGTTAGAATATGCAGATGAGGTCACACTAGGACGCAGTATTATTAATAGAATTCCTTTTGAGAATTCTTTAAAAAACAACTAGACTATTGAAACTCTCGGTCATTATTGTTAATTATAACGTTCGCTATTTTTTAGAGCAGTGTATCATTAGTGTCCAAAAAGCATCGCGTGCTATTGACGCAGAAATTATTATTGTAGATAACAATTCTACAGATGATAGTTGCGACATGGTAAAAGACTCCTTTCCACACATAACACTCATAGAAAATAAAGAAAATGTAGGGTTTAGTTCTGCAAACAACCAAGGGGTTGCAATTGCAAAAGGAGATTATGTTTGTATTTTAAACCCCGACACAGCCGTTGCAGAAAATGTATTTACAAAAGCGCTACACTATGCAGATTCTCTAAAAGATTTGGGCGCCTTAGGTTGCTACCTTATGGATGGGACAGGGCATTTTTTACCAGAAAGCAAAAGGAATCTCCCAACACCAATGGTTTCTGCATTAAAGCTTCTTGGTTTTTCGAAAAAATACTATGCAAATGCTGTTTCTAGAGATAATAAAGGAAATGTAGCTGTTTTAGTAGGTGCTTTTATGCTGTTAAAACGCTCTGTGTATACTAAGGTTAATGGCTTTGATCAGGATTATTTTATGTATGGTGAAGACATAGATTTGTCATACAAATTAGAGAAAGCTGGATGTAAAAACTATTAT
>JABHYI010000101.1 GCA_018656255.1 Bacteroidota bacterium | reverse complement strand
CTAGTATGTTGTGTAAGCCTTTTGTTCCTGCGGCCCCTCCAACATATACAATATCTGCATAGCTGTATATTTTGGCTCGTAGGCCTATAGTATCAATAATAAAAACCTGCGCAGTATCAATGTTCTCTGTATTTCCTTTAGCGATAGTTTGAGAGTATAAGGCGGTTTGTTTATGAATCTTTTTTCTAAGTGCTGAAATTTTAGCGGCATCTATGCTATGAGGTGCAATGATAAATTTCACCAGCTCGGGTGCTTGGTTTATGTACTCAAGTAATAGGTCTTGATCTTCTTCCCAAGTACTCCCACAAACAATGCACAGATGCTCTTTTTTAAACTGGGCTATAAAATCTAGGGTGTTGTCCATTTCAATTTGACGAGATACTCTGTCAAATCTAGTATCTCCACTAACACTTGTATTGGTTAAACCTATGGATGCTAGTAATTCTTTTGAAGCTTGGTTTTGCAGGAAAAAGTGATCAAAGCTATCCAATGCTTTGCGCATAAAACCTCCATAGAATTTAAAGAATAGTTGCTCTTCTCTAAATACTCCTGAAATTAAAAGAGTCTTAATATTTTGCCGTTTTAATTCTAATAAATAGTTGGGCCAAAACTCGTATTTCACAAAAAGCACAAGGGAAGGGTGTATCGTTTTTATAAACTTTTTTGCATTGCTTTTGGTGTCTATGGGCAAGTAAATAACAACATCTGCAAGAGGTGTGTTTTTCTTATTTTCATAGCCCGAAGGGGAGAAAAAGCTCACAATAATTTTATGGTCTGGGTGTGTTGTTCTTAGCGATTCCATTACGGGAACTCCTTGTTCAAACTCACCTAAGGAGGCGCAGTGAAACCAGATCGTTTTGTCTTCTGGGGAAATACCACTGGCTATTATCTGGAAGGTTTGTTTTCTTCCCGCCATAAATAGCTTCAGTTTTTTGCTAAAGAGCTGCGCTATAGATAAAACACCTATTGTGATATAAAGTAGTATGTTGTAGAGTAAACTCATGGGTGTAAAAGTACAAAATTGAAGTTTCACAATATACGTGTGCTGTAGTTATTAAATATCTTTAGCTCATTTACTCAAGTAGGGATGTTGTATTGGTTTTAATATCATGCAATTTTGTATTTTTACATTGAAAAAATTGTCTGATTCATCAAGGTTATTTGGTGTAGAAGTTTCAGACAGCATTTTAATTAATTCTATAATACGAAGCATTGGTATGAGAAAAATACAAATGGTTGATCTAAAAGGTCAATATGCAGCAATAAAAGAAAGGGTAAACGAATCCATCCAGGAGGTTATAGACACAACAGCTTTTATTAATGGACCACAGGTACAAGAGTTTCAGAAAGAATTAGAGACCTACCTAGGTGTAAAACATGTAATTCCTTGCGCCAATGGTACAGATGCGCTTCAGGTAGCAATGATGGGTTTAAATTTGCAACCTGGCGATGAAATTATTACTGCAGATTTCACCTTTGCAGCCACTGTTGAGGTTATTGCATTGTTGCAGCTTACTCCTGTTTTAGTAGATGTAGATCCTATTAATTTTAATATAGATATCGCGGCTATTGAAAAAGCAATTACACCAAAAACCAAAGCTATAATCCCTGTACATCTGTTTGGTTTGGCCGCTAATATGGATGAGGTAATGGCTCTTGCAGAAAAACATAACCTTTATGTGATAGAAGATAATGCTCAAGGTATTGGAGCTACTTACACCTCTAAAACAGGTCAGAAAAAGATGACCGGTGGTATTGGTCATGTTGGATCTACCTCTTTTTTTCCTTCAAAGAACCTAGGTTGCTATGGAGATGGTGGAGCTATCTTTACAAATGATGATGATTTGGCCCATGTAATAAGAGGGATTGTTAACCATGGCATGTACAAAAGATATCACCATGATGTTGTTGGAGTTAATTCAAGATTAGATTCTATACAAGCCGCGGTTCTTAGAGCAAAATTACCAAAGCTTGACCAGTACAATACAACACGAAGAAATACAGCTAGAAAATACACAATGGCCTTTGCAGGTATTCAAAATATTATAACGCCAACTGGGTTTTGTAATAGTTCCTCCTCTATTTGTGATACCTGTGATTGTCATGTATTTCACCAATATACATTACAGGTTAAAAATATTGATAGAGACGCCTTGGTAGCCCATTTAAATGCTAATGATATACCATGTGGTGTGTACTATCCAATACCGTTGCATTTACAAAAAGCATATACAGATACTAGGTATAAGGAGGCAGATTTCACTGTAACAAATAGACTTGTGAAAGAGGTTGTTTCTCTTCCTATGCATACAGAACTTGACGATGAGCAAATTGCTTTTATTACCAAAACCTTGATTGATTTTGTAACTAAGTAGTCTAAAACACACTTACACTCACAAAAAAAGAGACTGCTTTCAAGCAGTCTCTTTTTTTATAGTATTTTTTTTTAAAATTAAATTTCTCCTTTTGATGCCGCTACATTTCGGTCTATTTTACGCATTAAGCCTTGTAATACATTTCCAGGGCCTACTTCAATAAAATGAGATGCTCCATCTGCAATCATATTTTGCATGCATTGTGTCCATTTAACGGGAGCTGTGAGTTGTGCAATTAAGTTTTTTTGAATTTCTGTAGCATCTGTAACGGCCGTTGTACTCACGTTTTGATAAATAGGGCAGCCTGGTTTTGCAAAAT
>JABHYI010000040.1 GCA_018656255.1 Bacteroidota bacterium | reverse complement strand
TTTTGTGATAGAATACAATGTGCGTATGGGAGATCCAGAAACCGAGGTTGTTTTACCAAGAATTAAAACAGATTTGGTAGCTGTCTTTGAAGCTACCTATAAGCAAACCCTAGACAACTTACATTTTGAAATAGACACTAGAGCTGCCGCAACTGTTATGTTGGTCTCTGGAGGGTATCCTGAGGCTTATGAAAAAGGAGCGGTAATTTCTGGTCTTGAGAATGTTTCAGACTCTTTATTATTTCATGCAGGAACTGCTTTAAAAGATGACGCTGTTGTTACCAGTGGAGGGCGTGTTATTGCCGTAACATCAATAGATGCAGACTACAAAAAAGCGATAAAAAAATCCTACCAAAACATAGAAAAACTATCTTTTAACAGGATGAATTTCAGAACCGATATTGGTTTTGATTTGTAAAAAATTCTAGTAGCGTTAATTATCTCCCCCTAAATAAGAGTGAGATGTAGAAGAAGTGTCTTCTTCGTTGTTGTCATTAAATTTCTTTAACTGCAGCATCCAGTATACAAATGCAACAGAACCAATAAGCATAAAAAACCAGTTCATAACATTTGCCGCAGTCCAGTTTTCAAGCTCTAAAGCTCTTAATGCGTTAAAAGGAGCAAATAAAACTTCTTCTGTAAACTCTTGAATTGCGTAGAAAATATCTCTTAAAGCCATATCTTTATATTTATTTCGCAAAAGTATAAAATACCCCATATGCTCACAAGCTTTTTCGGTAAATCTAAACCCATAAATTACATACTGCTTAGTATCGCCATAATAATTGGCTATTTTTTTGGGCTTCTAACAACCCAAGACCTATCACTTAGCCTAGGTTCTTTGTCTTCACATGGACTTGTTATTTTCTTAATGGTGTTTGCTGTTTTATTGTTGGATTTTATCATTAGAAAGAACAATGTCACAAAAAATAACACCTTTGCTATTCTACTATTCGTGCTTTTTGTATTACTAGTTCCTGAAGTTTACAATGACCCGAAGCTTATTTTGGCAAATATCTTCGTGCTATTAGCTACAAGAAGGATTTTGAGTTTGACCACAGAAAAAAATACCGTGAAAAAAATATTTGATGCCACTATGTACATCACCTTGGCATCTTTTTGCTATGGATGGGCAATCTTATTTTTTGTGGTACTATACCCCGCAATCACAAACAAAACTAAATTTACTTTAACCTATTTATTTATACCAATTATTGGATTTTTAGGCATCACAAGTATTGCCGTAGCATATCAATTTGTTGTTACAGATTCTTACTCTTGGCTTTACCACTGGATCCCAGAAAGAGATTTTGACCTCAGCGGCTATGGAGATAGAGGGCTTTTTATTACAACTGTTTTTTTACTAGGTCTATTACTTTGGATGGGCGGGGCTAGACTCTCAAGACTAGCCTCTTTATCAAAAAAAGAAAGGCCCTCTGCCATTACCATATTGCTTATTGCCATTATTAGTGTGGGTATCGTTTTGGCTAAAACACAAAAAAATGGAAGTGAGCTATTTTTCCTTTTTGCCCCTATAGCGGCCATTACCTCAAATTATATAGAGTCTGGAACATCAAAAATCCGCCGAGTGGTCAGTGAAGTTTTTTTATGGTCTTTATTTGTGCTAGTGCTAGTTTTACCTTTGATATGACAAGCAGTGTTATTTTCTAGCTTCCTCCAGTAAAACCATGTATAATTGCTCCTATGCTATGAAAAATTTATGATACCTTTGTAGTCTAGATACTAACACTTTATACCACAATACCCATGAATTTTAGCGAGATTGCAAACACCGTTTTTAAACAAGTGATAGACACCTATCACATCATAAACACTGTAGACCAACCTTTTACAAATCGTTATGCCAAAGAGACTCATTTATTAGAACACTTATTGTATCGTAAATGCTGGATTGACACAGTTCAATGGCATTACGAAGATATCATTCGTGATCCGCAAATTGATCCTGTTGCCGCTTTGACCTTAAAGCGTAAAATTGACGCCAGCAATCAAGATCGCACAGATATGGTTGAATACATAGACAGCTACTTCTTGGATACAAATAAAGACATAGAAACTAGTCCAAATGCAACTATTAACACAGAAAGCCCTGCATGGGGAGTAGATAGACTGTCTATTTTGGCCTTAAAAGTATATCACATGCACCAAGAAGCTACGCGCGCCGATGCCTCACAGACTCACCGCGATGGGTGTCAGGCAAAGCTAAATATCTTGTTAGAACAGCGCGTTGACCTCAGCGATGCCATTGACCAGTTACTGCATGATATCAAGACAGGAGATAAGTACATGAAGGTGTATAAGCAAATGAAAATGTATAATGATGATGAGCTAAACCCAGTATTGAGAGGGCAAAAATAATCCCTTTTTTACCTAAGTTAATTATATTGAAAACAGCAGCACACATTCTGGTAATACGCCTTTCGGCCATGGGAGATGTGGCCATGTTGGTTCCTGTTTTACGGGTACTTACAGCAACATACCCAAAGCTCAACGTCACTGTTGTTACCAAAGGTTTTTTATCTCCATTGTTTGAAGACCTTAAAAACGTGGCGATTTTACCTGCAGATGTTAAGGGTGCCCACAAAGGGATTTTAGGTTTGTTTCAATTAGCCAAAGACGCAAAAGGGTTAGATATTACCTGTGTTGCAGACACTCACAATGTTTTAAGATCTAAAATAGTCAGGTCCTTGTTATGGCTTCAAGCAATAAAAACCGCAAGCATAGATAAAGCAAGAGGCGAGAAAAAACAACTTATACAGACCAAAGGCGGAGAGCTACAAGCTCTTAAAAAAACCCATGAGCGCTATGCGGATGTTTTTGCTAAACTAGGCTACCCTATAGATTTAACAAAACACCAATATCCTGCAAGAAAAGTGATGTCTGCAAAAACACAAGACCTCATAGGTCTTAGTTCTAAAAAGTTTATTGGCGTGGCGCCTTTTGCCGCTCATAGAGGTAAAGTGTATCCGCTACAGCTTATCAAACAAGTGATAGCGCAATTAAACAACACTGGAGATTATGTTATTTTTTTATTTGGAGGTGGCGCCTTAGAAATAGCGCAACTAGACAAACTTGCTAGTGATTTTAAAGGGGTTACAAACATGGCGGGGAAACTATCTTTCAGTCAAGAACTGCAGCTCATATCAAATCTAGATGTCATGCTAGCTATGGATAGTGGTAATGGTCATCTTTCTGCTTTATACGATATTCCGGTTGTTACCATATGGGGAGTTACGCATCCCTTTTTAGGTTTTGCGCCATTTAATCAGCCCAATGAAAACCAACTCCTTGCAGATAGAACAAAATACCCTTTGGTGCCAACCTCAGTGTATGGCAGCACCTACCCTGATGGATATGAAAAGGCCATAGAAACCATCTCTCCCAGCGCTATTGTTGAAAAAGTACTGTCTGTATTAAAGTAAATCGCTACTAGATATCATCATAATCCAATACTACCGTTGGAGTAACAGGATGTGCTTGACAGGTAAGCACGAGCCCCTCTGCAACCTCACTATCTGTTAATATTTGGTTTTGACGCATTTCGGCTTTTCCCTCAATAACTCTACCAATACAAGAGCTACAAATACCTCCTTGGCAAGAATATGGAGCATCCAATTGTTTTTCTAAAGCAGCCTCTAGAATTGTTTTATTTTGAGGCATTGTGAATTGTTCAGTTACTTCATCTACAATAATAGAAATAGACGTTGTGCCATCTTGCGCCGTTTGGGGAACAGCTGCCTGGGTTGTTGTAAAAAGCTCGAAATGTATGTGCTGTTTTGAAACTCCTGAAGCTACAAGTGTATTTGAAACTTCATCAATCATGGCCTCTGGACCACATACATAAAAGTCTTCAAAAGAAGTTTGTTTGTATTTATTAGCTAGGTAATAACTAACAACGTTTTTATCAATACGGCCTCGAGCTGCGTTGGTTTCTTGAGAACGGCTATAAATATATTCTACAAAGAATTGTTCTGGAAACTGCGCCTTTAATTGCTCTACAGTTTCATAAAACATAGCTTCCTGCTTTGTTTGATTTCCGTAGACCAATAAAAAAGTGCTGTTAGACTGCTGCTCTAGAGCTGTTTGAGCAATGGATAGTATTGGGGTAATACCACTACCTGCGGCAAAGGCGGCAATATGGTGCGCCTCTTGAGAATTGGGATTAAGGGTAAATGTTCCTTGTGGAGGCATTACCTCTAAAACATCACCAACTGCTAATTGCTCATTGGCATAGACAGAAAATGTACCATTCTCTACTTTTTTAATACCTACTGTGAGAAGCCCGCTTGAAGGAGCGCTGCAAATAGAGTAGGCGCGCCTTACCTGCTCACCGTTTATGATGTGTTTTAATGTAATATATTGTCCTGCAATAAAACTAAAAATAGTTTTAAGCGCTTGAGGAACTTCAAAAGTAACTGCTACAGAGGTGGGCGTTACTTGTTTTATTTCTGATATTTTTAAGGCATGAAAATCGCTCATATAATTCAATTTTTTTACAAAAGTAATCAAGTCAGTTTCCTAAACCGACTTAATATTATGTTAAATAACCCCTTGAACACTTACCAAGCAAGTGGCAGGTACTTTTTACGGTATTTAATAATTAGGGCAACGGCTCTCCAGCCTACCCAAACAATTATTGCTGCCCAAATACCTATAAGGCCCCAACCCATGTAGTTTGATAGTAATAGCACAGGAATAAAACCTAAAAAGGTAGACCCTAACAATACATTTCTTAAATAGGCCATTTCTCCTAGGCCTTTAAAAATTGCATCTAGTGTAAATGCTATTGCGTTAAAGGGCAAACAAATTAAAACCATAAAAAACATCCCTGTAAATAGACTAAGCACCAAAGGGTCTTTATTGAAAATGAGCCCCACATAGTTGTAACAAAGCACCCCGGCCAACATTAAAACTATAGCTACAATGGTATTGTAGGCGGTAACTCTTTGGGTTAACTTCCATAGAGAAGTATAGTTTTTTGCTCCAAGAAGCCTGCCTCCTAAAATATTTCCAGCAGCGCCGTAGCCGTCTAGAAAAAAGGCTGTAAACAACCAGACATTCATGGCAATGGTATGAACTGCAACATACTCTTTGCCAAGCCCTGCAGCCTCTCTTGTGGAGAGAATAAGAGCAACGTTTAGGGCTATAGAGCGTAAAAACAAATTAGCGCACATAGTTACAAGACGCTTAATTTGTGGGTGTAATGGAAACTCCAGGCGTAAAGACACCTGGGTTTTTTTTAATACCAGTAGTAAAGATAGTAGTGCCATTACCCCTTGAGCCACTAAACTTGCCCACGCTGCACCAACAACACCCATAGGAGCAACAAAACCATCTAAACCATATACAAGTAAAAAATCAAGACCAATATTTACACCGGCTCCAATGGCTGCAATTATCATGGGCCAAAAAGTGTTTTGCAGCCCTCTAAAGAGTCCGAAAACAGCAAAGGTGAATAGCGTTAAAGGAAAGCCCCAAACCCTGATGTTGTAATAGGCTATACTTAAGTCTAAAATCATACCCTTTGCATTGAGCAAGGTGAAAATTTCTTCCACAAAAAAATAGGTCGAGCCCAACACCACTAGACTCAATAGTATGTTAAAAAAAATGGCCTGGGCTGGAAAACTCCTTAAATCTGCAAGGGTTCCTGCGCCTACATTTTGAGATACAATGGCACTAATGGCGCTTCGGGTTTGAGCTAAAATCCAGATAAGAGCAGATAAAAATACGCCAACAATACCTACGGCCGCTAAAGATTCTGTGCCAAACTCAGGGATATTACCAACCACGGCAGCGTCTGTACTAGATAATATGGGCTCTGCAATACCTGCAATTATAGCTGGTATGGCTAGCTGCTGTATGCGCTTAAAAGAAATGTCAATCATTGTGAGAGTAAAAGTACATTATAAAATAAGTTCATAACAATAAAAAGGGTCCTGACTTTGTTTTGGAAAGTAAATGTTGCCCAGGGGTTGATAGCCTCTATTTTCATAGAAACGCTGGTTGCGTTTATTTTGGCTAAAGGTGTCTAATCTTACAGATACCCCCGCGTTTGATTTTGCAAAAGATTCGGCAAAATCCATGAGGGTTCTTGCGTGGCCTTGTTTTTGAAATGCCGGAGAGATTGCCAATCTATGGATATAATAGTGTTTTGTATCTTGAGTGAGCCAAGAAATGGCATCATACTCACTGTCTTTAACACTAGATATTGTTATACAGCCCACTAAGGTGTTTTGGGCGTATAAAACATATAGTTCTCCCCTATTAAAGTCCTGCTCAAAGGCTGTAATGTTGGGGTAGCTTTCATTCCATTGATAGATGTCATTTGCTATCATGTGAGCGGCACATGATTTGGTAATAGAAATAAGTTGAACAATTTCTGATGCTTTGGCTTTTCTAATCATATTTATAATGTAGTTTTGTCCGATTTTTTAAATATACCTAATTCTATGAAAAATATATTAGTACCTATTGGATCCAATGATAATGCTGTAGGCAATTTACAATATGCAATAGATCTTGCCTACCATTGGGATGCCTACGTGTATGTTTTTTCTGCCTTTAGGGAGCTCTCTAAAGTTGGAGGTCTTGCCAAGGTAAATGCTATTATCAAGGAAGATTGTGAAAACAGGCTGCAAGAGGTGTTGGATAAAGTAGACAAAAAGGGAGTTACAGTAATAGATCATCCTGTAAAAGGGAGTGTTTTAGAAACAGTTGTGCGTTTTAACAAGCATGTTTCTATAGACCTTATGGTGCTTTCTCCAAAATCTAATAGTATTAGAGAAGAGGTATATCTAGGGAAAACCACAGGAACCTTAGTTAAAAATACCAACATTCCTGTACTTATCGTGCCAGAGGGCGATGTATTTAAAGGTCCTGAAACTATTTTAATGGCCTTTAAAGACGGAAATTTTAAACATAAAAGTATGTTAGAGCCATTAAAAAAATTCATGATTCACTTCGGGTCTGAAATAAAATTATTGCATGTCTCTACCCCTGAGAGTACGCCACAGATGCAGCGTGTGAGCAATAAACTTCAAAAGCTACAAACATCTTACACCAAAAGTGAAAACGCTACTACGTTTCAAGGGGTGTTAGAGCATTTCCAAAGTCATAATCCAGACATGCTTTGTGTTGTTAGGCGCAAGCAGGGTTTCTTTAAAAAATTATGGGGTAAAAATGCGGTACTTAAAAAGGAGTTTCATACCTCAAAACCTTTACTAGTGCTCTCTGCTCAGTAGTAGCTGTAAAACACTAAAAACACTTGTAATAACTAGATTAATTGTACTTTTGCAGTCTTAAAAATATTAAATGAAAAATATTCTTGTTCCTATTGGATCTATTGAAAATGGCATTAACAATCTTAGGTATGCAACCAGCTTTGCTGCCATGACCAATGCCCGCATTTATGTTACTTGTATCAAAACACTCGCCACAGAGCTTATTCTAAAAGAGGTGTTAGAAAATGTAAGCACCAAAGATGTTCAAGTAGTCTCTAAAACCATCAGCGGAGATATTTTTGAAGGGGTTTCTCAGCTCTCAAAGAGTCTTAAAATAGATTTAATTGTGCTGTCTCCTCAAAGTGTTGAGATTAAAGATGAGGTGTATTTAGGTAAGGTTACCACAAAAATAATTCGAGAAACAGATATTCCGCTTTTAATTGTGCCCCCAAACTATCTTTTCAGGAAATTAGATACCATACTATTTGCATTTAAAAACTCTAAGATAGAAACCACAAAGGCATCACAAACATTAAAGGCGCTTATAGATATGTTTCATGCCAAGCTGGATTTATTGCAGGTAGTTACTCCAGATACTTCTGGTAATGATCGTAAGATAAAGCCAGAATTAAAGGCCTTGATGAGCAGAGATATCACCTCAGAGAACGCAACAGTTTTTCAAGGTATTGTAGAGCATTTTAACGCCTTAAGTCCAGAAATGTTATGTGTGTTGAGAAGAAAAGACACAGGCGGCTTCTTTAAAAAGTTACTGCGCCAAAGTGAAGTTATTTTAAAAGAGCAGTTTTTTACAACAAAGCCACTGCTAATATTAAAAGAGCACGAGTAATTAATATAAATAAGGGGGATTAGCTCAGTTGGCTAGAGCATTTGGCTGGCAGTCAAAGGGTCATCGGTTCGAATCCGATATTCTCCACTTAAAAGCAACATCTTGTCGGTGTTGCTTTTTTTATGGTCTGTGGGGGCTAGCCAGTTGTGAAACCTTATAAAAGGCTTACACTACTTTTATCTATACAACTCAAAGAACAGCATAAAACTACTAAAAATTGACAGACTTTTGACAGACATTTATGTTCTTTTCGCCTTTTACAATCTTTAACAACCTATGTTGTGCCAACATATCTGCTCTAAAGAGGAATTTTAAAAAAGAAAACCCCTACTAAATAGTAAGGGTTATAGGGAGTTATTGGGGTTATTAAAACTGTTTAATTAAAGCCTAGAAAGAACTAATACAAGTTCATTGTCGTCTAAATCTCTAAACTCTAATGTATTCCCATTAACTAAGGCATTTAACCAAAGTGCATTATAGTCAACGTATTTAAAGTAGATTAGATAATTATTATCTGTAGTGTTCTCCCACTTTAATAATATTGAGTTTTCATCATCCTCATCTGCAACAATACAATCCCCGTTGTTGTTCAGGTACGCTTGATACCACCAACCTTCTTGCAAAGAACCAGGAAGGTCATCAAAAAATTCAAATCTTGCTTCTAGAAAGCACTCATAAAAATCTGCGAGGTCTTCATCGCTAAAGTCACATCCAGGGCAGTCAGAAATTTGCCAATTACCAACAATTGAGTTGTTACTATTGCTGTCATCATCACCACTACACCCAACGATAAGTAAAGTTAAAAAAAGGTAGAGTAGTTTTTTCATAATGTAAATTGTTTTATGTTTTGAACAAATATAAACAAAAGGATAAAGCGGTGTGGTACAACTTTGGTACACAAAAAACCCCTACTAAATAGTAAGGGTTATTGGGAGTTATTAAAATTTTAAGGAGTACAGTTAGTAAAGTTAGGTTGAGGTAGTGTCCAAGAGGTAGCGCCGTTGCTAAAATTATAACAATCTGTAACACCATCAACACTCCAAGAACTTAGGTCTTTATTGAAAGAACTAGCCCCTCGAAACATACCATCCATATTAGTTACATTACTCACGTTCCAATC
>JABHYI010000108.1 GCA_018656255.1 Bacteroidota bacterium | reverse complement strand
TTGTAAATAAATATTTTTCGCACACTCCAGTTATCACTTCCCAGTGCCTTGAGAACACCAATCATTTTAGTGCGCTCTAAAATAAGAACTAGAAGGGCAGTAATCATGTTAAATCCTGCCACAATAATCATCATTACAATAATGAGTATTACATTAAAATCAAATAGCTCTAGCCATTCAAAAATAGCGTAAAAGCGATTTCGAATGGTTTGGGTATCCAACATACTCCCAATAGCATCATATACCTCATTGTTGGTTTGCTCAATAAAATCAAAATCTTTTACAAAAAGTTCAAAAGCGCCAATTTGGTCTGGCTCCCATTTATTGAGACGTTGTATGTGCCGTATGTCTCCAATTATAAACTGGGCATCAAACTCTTGAAAACCACTATTGTATAGCCCAGATATTGTAAAGGCTCTAGTACGAGGAGGAGTACTGCTGTTTTTATTAAAAAAATACGCAAGGGCTTTATCTCCAACTTTTAAGCCAAGTCTATTGGCTAGATATTCTGAAATTAGCACCTGATTACTCATCTGGGGTGTCGTGTAAGTAGGTAACACTCCCTGGGTTAAGAAATCTTCAAAATAAGACCAGTTATAATCTGGGCCAACACCTTTTACAATGACACCCTCAAAATCTGTTTGAGTTCTTATAACAGCGCCCTTTGAAGCTGTTATTTGAATATGACTTACATTATCTGAAATAGTAAAATTAGGATAAAAAGCCTGTTGCATTGAAATAGGAACCTGAGAATCATCAGAATTGTTGGTGTCGAAATTAGTGATAATTAAATCTCCGTTAAATGCAGATACCTTTTCTTTGATTTTTTTTTGAAGACCCACACTAGTTGCAACAGAGATTAACATGGTTATCATGCCCAAAGAAATTGCTAGAATAGCAATTTTTATTATTGGCGCTGAAATACTACTTTTATAGTCTTTATGAGCTGCAATTCTGCGGGCGATAAAATATTCGAAATTCATTAGATTTTATGAGAGTATCTTTTTTCAAAAATATAGTATTTATACCGATTTTAGGATTGATTTCTTGTGGAAGTACCAACGAGCAAAAAAATGATGGTTTTGCAAATAGCCTTATTTTAAATGACACTTTAAATATAACTGTCATAAATGAAGTAAATAGAGATACTCTTTTAGTGGGGCGAACTATTTCTAAGAAAAGTAGCACACATATTTTTACGGGTGCAAACCAATGGCAAGCCTACATGAAACTTCTTAAAGGCAAAAACATTGGTATTGTTGCCAACCAAACCTCTGTGGTTAATGACACCTTAGTCTCTCAAAATGCTTTGCGGGTGGTAGATTTTCATTTGGTAGATTTTATATATGAGTTTGATAATACAATAAGCAAAGTATTTGCCCCAGAACATGGTTTTAGGGGTACAGCAGATGCGGGAGAGGTTATTAAAGACGGGGTTGATCAAAAAACAGGAATCCCTATTATATCATTGTATGGGAAAAACAAAAAACCATCTAAAGAGCAATTAAAAGACATTGATATTATGATCTTTGACATCCAAGATGTTGGAGCTCGATTTTACACCTACATCTCTACGCTACATTATGTCATGGAAGCCTGCGCAGAAAACAATATTCAGCTTTTGGTTCTTGACAGACCAAATCCAAATGGCCACTATATAGACGGTCCTATTTTAGAGCCCCAGCACACAAGTTTTGTTGGGATGCATCCTGTACCGGTTGTTCATGGTATGACCATTGGAGAATATGCTCAAATGATAAATGGCCAAGGCTGGTTAAAAAACAAAGTAACGTGTGACCTAAGGGTTATAAAAATGAAAAATTACACACATCAAACCGCGTACTCTCTTGCCATAAAACCCTCACCAAACTTGCCTAATGATGTTGCTATTAACTTGTACCCGAGTCTTTGTTTTTTTGAAGGAACTCCAATAAGCGCAGGCAGAGGCACCAATAAGCAATTTCAACTATTTGGAGCCCCTACACTCCCCCAAGAAATATACACCTATGGTTTTACACCCCAAGCCAATCAGGGGTCCACATACCCTAAATTTAAAGCGCAAGAGTGCTTTGGCCTTGAGCTAAGTACTACAAAAAAACTTAATGAAATAAATCTTAACTGGCTTATAGATACCTACAACGTTTCGCAAAACAAAGAAGAATTCTTTAATCCCTTTTTTAGTAAACTATCTGGAACATCCCTTTTGCAAGAACAAATAAAACAAGGACTAAACCAGCAACAAATTAAAGCAACTTGGCAACAAGACTTAAAGAACTACAATAAAATGAGACAAAACTATTTATTGTATAACTAAAAACTTAGTCTCTACCGTTAAACTTATACTTTTTACCCTTAGGGTTTACACCAACATTTATAGCTTTTTGCATCGCCTCTACAATATTAAAAGCTGCTGGACAAATGGCGGTATTTACAAGTGTAATCTCACTTATTTTATGAAAGTTTCTGCGATTGGTATGAGGGTATTCTTGGCATGCTTTTGGTCTTACATCATAGATGCTGCAACTGTTGTCTTGCTCGTCTAAAAAACTACAAGGAGCGGTTTTTAGGACATGGAAATTATCTTCGTCTACCTCTAAATAGGTTTCTATAAAGCGCTGCTGTTTCATCCTAAAATGCTTAGAAATTCTATGGATATCTTTTTCTGTGAAGATAGGGCTGGTAGTTTTACAACAATTGGCGCAGGTAAGACAGTCTGTTTTTTTAAACTCTGCATCATGCAACTCAGACATTATATTGTCTAGATGTTTTGGTGTTTTCTTCTTTATTTTGGCGAAGAATTTCTTATGCTCGTTGTACTTTTCTTTGGCTTTTT
Source organism: Bacteroidota bacterium (assembly GCA_018656255.1). GTDB lineage: Bacteria > Bacteroidota > Bacteroidia > Flavobacteriales > Flavobacteriaceae > Patiriisocius. Next base: position 2,696 of record JABHYI010000108.1, on the reverse strand, counting down.
TAGGGAGCTCTTTTAAGATTTGTTCCATAACAGCAAAAGTACGTAATAAAGGATGTTTGACTTAAATATTTAATGGTTAAAAAATAAAATCGTTTTAAAAATCTAATTAAAAACCTAAGTTTGCAGAACACAAATTTGACATATGAACTGCTTTATTAAAAAATTCACTTTTATTATTGTATTGACTTTAATTACATTTTCATGTAAAGAAGATCAAGACAATCAAATACAACAGAGCAGAGCAGAAAACCGCAAAGCCCTTGGTAGCTCTGCAGAAGATTTATTGAGTGATGACAGCTACAGGAGCATGACTGTTGAGATGGTATACTCTCCAGCATACAAACCTACACAACAAACTCTGGATGCTTTCATGACCTTTATTAACGCTAGGGTAAACAAACCAGATGGCGTTAGTTTTATTGAAACTATTATTTCAGACCAAAATGGCCCTTTCTCTATTTCACAAATTAGAAATATAGAAAACGAGCAAAGAACAGTTTACACCCAGGCAGATGATATAGCAGTGTATGTCTACTTTGCTAGCGGAAACGCAAACTCTGACACAAGCACAACCGTAACCTTAGGTTCTGCCTATCAAAACACGTCTATAGTAATTTATGAAAAAACCCTGCAAGAGGTAACCAATAACGTGCTTGATGATTTAACGCGTTTGGAGGCTACAACATTACATCATGAGTTTGGACATATTTTTGGACTAGTTAACATCCAAAATGATGATATTCATCCTGGTGATACACATGAAGATCCAGACCACCTAAAACATTGTATTATTGGAGACTGTTTGATGTATTTTGAAGCCCAAAGCATTACAAAAAACAAGATAAAGACGCGTCTACAAGACCTTAAGGCTTTACAAAACATACCGAGTTTTGATCCAGATTTTTGTATCCAGGATTTACAGGCAAAAGGAGGGAATTAATAATTTATGGTGCTTTGGTTTGGTTTTTTAAATCATACACCTTAACACCATCTATAAAAGTTGCCAAGGTTTTTACCCCTGGGATACTATCTTGAGGAATTTTCATGATATCTTTTTCTAGGACTGTAAAATCAGCAAACTTACCAACCTCTATACTCCCTTTAAAAGTATCTTCAAAATTTGCATATGCAGCCCAAATAGTCATTCCTTTAAGAGCCTGCTCTCTAGTTAAGGCTTCTTGTATTCTAAAACCGTTATTTGGGTATTGATTTAAGTCTTTTCTGGCAACCGCGGCATAGAAGGTATGCATTGGGTTTACACCCTCTACTGGAAAATCTGTACCTAAGGCCACCATCCCTGCATTTTTTAGTAGCGTGCTATAACTGTAAGCGCCTTTAATTCTGTCTGGCCCTAGTCTTTCTTGTGCCCAGTACATATCACTGGTAGCATGAGTGGGCTGTATGGAGGGTATAATGTTTTTTGAAAAATTCGTGAAATCTGTTGGGGTGACAACCTGCGCATGTTCAATTCTCCAACGAGCATCTTTAGTGCCCGCTAAGGCTTTTTTATAGGCTCTGATAACCGCAATATTGGCAGAGTCTCCAATGGCATGCGTATTCATCTGGTAGCCAGCATTTAAGATTCTAGAAGCCACACGCTCTAAAGAGGCAGGGTCTGTAATCATAGCACCATAATGATTATGGCTATCACTGTAGGGTTTGCGCAGAGCTGCTCCTCTACTTCCAAGAGCACCATCTGCATATACTTTTACAGACCTAACATGAAGTTTACCGGTATTTATAATTCCTTTTGGTAAAAAATAATCTAAATCTCTAGGGGTATTACTTACCATAGCATATACCCTTATTGACAATTCATTCGCTTTGTGTAATTGCTCAATAGCTTCTATAACCTCTATAGACAAGCCAGCATCGTCAATGGTAGTAAGCCCGTAAGACAAACACACCTTTTGCGCTTGTTTTAAGTTATTTTTAATCGTGGCCGAGGTTGGTTTTGGAAGGGTTTGATACACTAAATCCATAGGGGTATCTATAAGCAAGCCTGTTAAAATTCCGTCTTTTACAACCACCTGGCCACCTGCCACTTTAGTTGCCGGTGTGATACCAGCCAAGGCAAGCGCTTTAGAATTGGCTAGCATGGCATGCCCATCTACTCTGGTGAGCGCTACTGGTATCTCTGGAAATAATTCATCCAGCATTTTATTGTCTGGAAAGACTTGTTGCGCCCAATCATTTTGATCCCACCCACGTCCTACTATAAAATCGAGCTGCTTTTCTTTTTGAAATGCCACTGTTCTTTCTAGCACTTGTTTAAAACTGGTGGTGCCAACCAAATCAAGGCGTTGCAGAGAAACACCCAAATTGTATAGATGCCCATGTGCATCTATAAGACCAGGAACAATTGTTTTCCCTGCGGCATCATAGGTGTTGGCAGCAGTATACTTTAATGCTAAAGCTGCGTCTTTACCTATCTCTAAGATAAGGCCGTCTTTTACTACAAAGGAGGCTGCGGTGTCGAAGTTTTCATTAACCGTATAAATGTTTGCATTGGTAATTAACAAATCTGCGGGCAACTTTGGGTCCACACAATTTGTAAAAAATAAAACAATGACAATAGAGCTGAAATATTTCATAGACAAATAAATTTCATTAAAAGTAAAGAATGTTTTGAGCAATCGCTAGCTTAAATTGCAAACAAAAAAACCAAAACTTTATAGGGATAAAGTTTTGGTTTT